>JAGPCN010000169.1:0-1592 GCA_018058035.1 Fuscovulum sp. | reverse complement strand
GCCGCTGTCGTCGCTGCCGCTATCGTCGCTGCCGCTGTCGTCATCGACATCGCGGTCTTCCAGCGCCACATCGGTCGCGCCGCCGCCCGACACCCAGAGATCGCGCAGGATTTCGCCGGTGGCGGGGTTCACGATAATCTCGCGCACGCCCCGGCGGTTGCTGGCCACGATCTTGACGCGCCCCAGCAAGGTGCGCGCCACCGAGTCGATCCGATAGCCGTTGCGCTTCAGCTCGCGGACGATGCCGTCCGAATAATCCCTGGCCCAGGCCACCGCGGGGGTCATCACGACCCCGCAGATCCCGCCCAGAAAATCCCTGCGCTTCATCTTACCCCTCCCGGTGCCCCGGTTGCGTGCAGTCTGATCCAAGACGATGCCCCCCGGCAAGACCGGAGGGCACCCTGCCATCGCTTTACGGCCGCTCAGTCGTCGTTGCTGCCGCCGCCGTTGTCGTCGCCACGGTCATCGTTGCCATCGTCATCGCCGCCGCGGTCACCGCCGTTGTCGTCATTGCCTTCGTCATCATCGCCGCCGTTGTCGTCGCCGCCGTTGTCGTCGTTGCCTTCGTCGTCATCGCCGCCGTTGTCATCGCCGCCGTTGTCGTCGTTGCCTTCGTCGTCGTCGCCGCCGTTGTCGTCGCTGCTGTCGTCGTCGCTGCTGTCGTCGTCGCTGCTGTCGTCGCTGCTGTCGTCGCTGCCGTCATCCAGGAAGTCCTCGTTGCGGTCGCGGATCTGCACGCCGGTGCGGCCCATATCCTCGGGGTCGGCGTTTTCGGTTTCGGTCTGCAGCACGCGGCCGGTCTCGATGTCGATGATCTTCTCGATCTTGGAGGTGCCCTTCACCGCCTCGACCTTGATCTGGGTCGGGCCGCGCTTGACCTCGATCCACGAGTAGCCATCGGCCTGCAGGTCGGCCACCACGTCTTCGGCGGTCACCACGGCCAGGGCGGTCGTGCCATAAAGCGCCATCGCGGCGGCCATCATCACCAGTTGCTTCTTCATGTCCGTGTTCCTCTGGGTTCGGGGGCCCGCCGCGGCGGACCTAGGTTGCTGCCGCTCATCCCGGCGACAGAGCCAGAAGGACACGCAATTTCGACCCGGCGATATTGCCCGGGGGTTTAGCCGGGGGTCCATCAACGCCGTGCCTAGACCCGTAAACCCCGGTTTACGACTGGGGTCCGACCCGGTTCGGACCATGGTCCGAAACGCAAAAGGCCCCGCCCGGACTTTGGGCGGGGCCTTGCGGCGCGTCGGTTGGCGGGGGCCCTGAGGCCGCCGCGAATCAGGTCAGACCGCCATCGTCACTCCCAGGTGCTTGGCGACGGTGAAGATGTCCTTGTCGCCGCGGCCACACATGTTCATCACGATCAGGTGGTCCTTCGGCAGGGTCGGCGCGATCTTCATCACATGCGCCAGGGCGTGGCTCGGCTCCAGCGCGGGGATGATGCCTTCCAGCTTGCAGCACAGCTGGAACGCCTCAAGCGCCTCGGCATCGGTGATGCTGACATATTGCGCGCGGCCCACGTCATGCAGCCAGGAATGTTCCGGGCCGATGCCGGGATAATCCAGGCCGGCGCTGATGGAAAAGCCCTC
>JAGPCN010000168.1 GCA_018058035.1 Fuscovulum sp. | reverse complement strand
CTGGAACGCCAGCGCGGCGGCTTCGGCTTTGTCGGCGGCCCGGGCGAGACCCAGATCGAAAGCGACCGCCGCGCCATCGACGACCAGGTGATCCGGCTGAAACGGCAGCTGGACCAGGTGGTAAAGACGCGCGAGTTGCACCGCGCCGCCCGCGCCAAGGTGCCGTTCCCGATCGTGGCGCTGGTCGGCTATACGAATGCCGGCAAGTCGACGCTGTTCAACCGCATTACCGGCGCCGAGGTGCTGGCCAAGGACATGCTGTTTGCCACGCTGGACCCCACCATGCGCGGGGTCGTGCTGCCCTCGGGCGCCAGGATCATCCTGTCGGACACCGTGGGCTTCATCAGCGACCTGCCGACGCAACTGGTCGCCGCCTTCCGCGCCACGCTGGAAGAGGTGCTGTCGGCCGACCTGATCCTGCATGTGCGCGACATCAGCCACCCGGAAACCGCCGAGCAGGCCGCCGACGTGGCCGACATCCTGGCCAGCCTGGGCGTCACCGCCGCCACCCCGCAGATCGAGGTCTGGAACAAGCTGGACCTGGTCGACGCCTCTGCGCGCGAGGCATTGACCGCGCAGGCGGCGCAGCGCGCCATGGTGCATCCGGTCTCGGCGCTGACCGGCGAGGGGGTGGACGCGCTGCTGGCGCTGATCTCGGAAACGCTGGACGCGGACCGCCACGAGGCGGTGCTGGACCTGCCCTTTGCCGAAGGCCGCCGCCGGGCCTGGCTGCACGACCGCGGCATCGTCCAGTCCGAGACCGAAACCGAGGACGGCTGGCATCTTCAGGTGCGCTGGACCGCCCGCCAAGAGGCGCAGTGGCAGCGGCTGTAACCGGGGTTGCGGCCTGGGCGCTGGCGACTGCTTCGCTGTGGCTGCATGCCTTGGCAGGCGTGCCCGGCGATTACCTGGGCCAGGGCTATCCGCTGTATCCCGGCCTGCCGGTCACGCTGGCCACTCTGGCACGGGATGCGGCGCTGGCAACGCTGCCGGTCTTGCCGGTGGTGGCGCTGGCCCGCCGGTTTCGGCTGCGGCTTGCCGTGCTGCCGGTGGTCGCGGGGCTGTGGCTTGCGGCGGCCTCGACGCTGATCTGGCCCTTTGTCATCGACTTCGGCACCACCTGGGCCGGAACCGAGCCGCTGCGCGAACTGGTCCTGCACCCGGTCCATACCCCGCTGGCCCTGGGCATCCTGCTGGCGCTGACCCTGGCCCTGCTGACCCCGCGCCGCGGCTAGGGGGCCGCGGGGGCCGCCGGGGTCAGGTGCATCACGCCGACCGCCGCCGCACGCGCCAGGTCGGGGTCCAGTGACATCGGGATATACTCGCCGCGCCGCCACAACTCTCCCAGGTCGTCGTAGTGGCGGCTCAGCGGGTGGCCCGACTGGCCGGTGGCGGTGACGAAGACACTCGAATCCGGGTCGGCGAAGTCATAGACGCCGCGGTAGCCGGCGCCATGCACGTTCAGGAACGGATTTTCGCCCTCGCCCGCGGTCAGGCCGCGCATCAGCGTGTCGTCGCCGCCGCTGGTCGATTGGCGGATGTTCGCGAACCAGCTGACAAAGGGCACCTTGCCCAGCACCGGATGGTCGTGCGCCGCCTGGTGCGCATCGCCCCACCGCCAGCTTTCCAGGTTCGGGCCATAGGTCTCGGTCAGCCGCAACAGCGCCTCGTCCAGCGCGATCCGGGCGATGTCGGCGCAGCTTTCCACCGCCGCCGACTGGATCACGTCGCACCAGACCCCGGCGCCGTCGGTGTTACGGAACACCCGCTCGATGAAGACCGCGTCGGGGTGGGTGAAGGTGTCGGCCAGCGGCCCCAGTTCGTCCTGGACCAGCCGCTGCATCAGACTGCGGATCCAGGCCTGGGCGATCAGCGGCTCGGGCATGTGCTCGTTCATCTCGCCGTTCCATTCGGCCAGAAGGATCAGCGCGCGCTGGCGCAGACGGTCGGGCGTGCCCTCGGCGGCGGGCGTGCCGGTATACCACAGATCGGCCCCGATCAGCGGCAGCAGCGCGCGCGAGGTCGGGTCCACCGTGTCCAGCTGCGCCTCGATGAAGCTGTCGCGCGTGTGCACCTCGCGCGTCTGCATCAGCGTCAGCCAGCGCTGGATGCGCTGCGTGTCGCCCCAGCGAAAGGTCAGGTGGCGGGGGAACGGCCGGTCGACGGTCTTGTTGTTGGTGTTGCCCAGGATGCCCGAAGGCGGGTTCACGAAGCGCGGGTTGTCGGCATAGTCGGAACTGCCGCGAAAGCCGACCGCGGGGTTCCAGCCCGGGCTGGGCAGCCGGCCCTGGCTGGGGTGCGCCGCATCGCGTACCGGCAGCGCGCCGATCACCTGCAGCGCGATCCCGTCCGGCCCGGCCAGCATCAGGTTCTGCGCCGGCGCGACGTGCAGCCGCCCGGCCTCCAGCGCCTCGGCAACGGTCTGCGCCCGCATCAGCGCCAGCGCCGCCGCGATCGAGGTATCGGCCCCCGACAGCGCCGTCCAGGACAGCGCCGCGACATGGCCCTGCGGCGTCACCGACTCCAGCCCGAAGTCGCTGCCCGCCATCACCGGCCCGTTGCGCGACCAGCGCAGCGTCAGCGTGACCGGCGCCGCGTCCTTGACCTGGACGATAGTCTTGCGGCTGTCGAAGGCGGCAAAACTGCCGTCAGGCAGCAGGTATTCCTCGGGGTTCTCCGGGTTCAGCCGCTCGATCACCACGTCCTGATCGTCGACGCCCGCAGTGGTCAGGCCCCAGCCCAGCTTGTCCGACCGGCCCACAAGCACCGCCGGAACCCCCGGAATGGTGCCGCCGATCACCCCGCCCGAAGACAGCTGCAACCGCGCCAGATACCAGATCGTCGGCGCCGTCAGGCCCAGGTGCGGGTCGCTGGCCAGAAGCGCGCCGCCCGCAGCCGACCGCCGCGCCTCGGCTGCCCAGGCGTTCGAGGCGCCGGCCATCCCCACCTTGGGCAGGGGCGAAAACGGCAGCGCGGCCGTGCGCACCGGCGCGCCCGGCGTCGCCCCCGGCACCAGCGCCGCATAATCCGGCAGCGCGGCGACGCCCGCGCCAGGCGTCTCGGGCAGGATGTCGGCCAGCCGGTCCGCCCCCAGCACCAGCGACAGCCGCGCCCGCAGCACCTCGGCGCTGGCATGGTCGCTGAGTTGCAGCGCCATCAGCTTGAGGATCGCAATGGAATCCGCCGGCGCCCAGGCCGAAATCTCGGGCGAGAACAGCCAGAACTCGGGCGCGCCCCGACCCCGCGCGCCCTTGTTGATCTGTTCGATCCAGGCGTTCACGCCGTCGGAATAGGCCTGCAACGCGGCCAACGTCTCGGCGTCCTGCACCTTCACCGAATCAAGCGCCAGCGCATAAAGGTCCAGCCGCCGCATCAGCGCATCGACCGGCAGCGTGCGTTCGCCGAACAGCTCGCTCAGCCGGCCCTGCGCCGTACGCCGCAGCATGGTCATCTGCCACAGCCGGTCCTGAGCATGCACGAACCCAAGGGCAAAGAACACGTCGCGGTCGGATTGGCCGAAGATGTGCGGCACGGAATCGTTGTTGCGCACGATCTCGACCGGGCCGGAGATCCCGCTCAGTTCGAAGGTCTCGGAATAGTCGACCAGCGAGCGCGACAGGAACCAGTAGAGCAGTACCCCCGCCAGCACCGACAGCGCCACCACGGCAGTCACGGCGCGCAGAAGCCAGCGGAACAGGGTGAACATGGCGGGCCTTTCCCGGTCTCGGGTCTTCGGTCTCGGGTGCGGGGCCGGGGCGCGGCGGTCGGGGCCCGGCTTGACGATGGGTTCGGGATCGGTTCCTAGTCGATCCGGCAGGGCAGGGCAATCGGGGGGCCGTTCACCATGGCGAAAGTCGCGTTTCTGGGTCTGGGGGTGATGGGCTTTCCGATGGCCGGGCATCTGGCCGCCAAGGGGCATGCGGTGACGGTCTGGAACCGCTCGCCGCAAAAGGCGCTGGCCTGGACCGGGCGGCATCCGGGCCGGATGGCCGGCACCGCCGCCGAGGCCGCCGAGGGGGCCGAGTTCGTGATGGCCTGCGTCGGCAACGATGACGACCTGGCACAGGTCTGTACGGGGGCGGATGGTGCCTTTGCCGGCATGGCGCGCGGCGCGATCTTCGTCGACCACACCACGGTTTCCGCCCGTGTCACCCGTGACCTGGCCGCGCAGGCCGCCGAGTCCGGCCTGGGCTTCGTCGATGCGCCGGTTTCGGGCGGGCAGGCAGGGGCCGAGAACGGCGTTCTGTCGATCATGTGCGGCGGCACCGAGGACGACTATGCCCGGGCCGAGCCGGTGATGGCGGCTTACGCCCGCGTCTGCCGCCGCCTGGGCGACAGCGGCGCGGGGCAACTGGCCAAGATGGTGAACCAGATCTGCATCGCCGGCCTGATGCAGGGCCTGTCCGAGGCGCTGGCCTTCGCCCAGAAGGCCGGCCTTGACGGCGAAAAGGTGGTCGAGGTGATTTCACAAGGTGCCGCCGGGTCGTGGCAGATGGTGAACCGGCACAAGACCATGCTGGCCGACACCTTCGACTTCGGCTTTGCCGTGGACTGGATGCGCAAGGACCTAGGCATCTGCCTGGACACCGCCGAAGAAATCGGCGCCCGCCTTCCGGTCACCGCCCTGGTGGACCAGTTCTACAAGGACGTGCAGCTGATGGGCGGCGGCCGCAACGACACTTCCAGCCTGATCCGTCGCCTGAAATAGCGCGCAAAAACAAGGGTTTGTGCGCCGATCCTCAGGTCATGCGCGAAGTCAGGGGATGATCCGGGTATACTTGACCCCGGCCAGCGTGGCCCCCGCGATCAGACCCTGCTGGCCAAAGACCAGGGCCACCACCGGGTCGATTTCGGTCGTGGCCTTGCCGATGCTGGCGCCCTCTTCCGGGGTGGCGTATTTCAGGTCGGCGCTGGCCGCCCAGCCCTTGGAGCGGCGGAATTCCTCCAGCGCGGGCTGGGTCATGAAGAACAGCGCATGGGCATATTGCTGGGCGCCGGCCTGAATGCCGAAGCTGGCCTTGGTGGCCGAGTAATAGTCGACTGTCGCCCCCTGGATGCGCAGCGCGCCGCGGCCGTAGGCGCCGCCCCAGACCAGCCCCGCCTCGGTGATCAGCGGCATGAACAGCACGCCCGACGCCCGCGAGGCCAGGTCCTGCGTCCCGGGATAACGGCTGAAGAGATAGCTTTGCGTCGCGTCCACGCGCGCGTCGATCTGCGCCGAGCCGTTCGACCCCACGCCATTGCCGCAGGCCGCCAGCAGCCCCGTCGCGCCCATCCCCAGCATGACGCCCCGCCGGGATACCGATTTCTGCATGTCGCCGCCCTTTCTGCCTCGTCTCCGGGGTCTCATCGCCCCGCGTTCGGAAAAAAGCCTATCGCCTTTCGCCGGGCCTGTCATGCCCCTTGCCGCCCGCTGGCGCGGTTTCGCCGGTCATCCCCGATCGCGCGCCAGCCAGTCGCGCCAGAGCGGCGTCACCGCCTTGTCGCCGCCCTCGACATCCAGGATGCCGGTCGAGACCCATAGCCCCGCCAGCTCTTGCGACTCTTCGGGGATCTTCTCCAGAAAGGCCGGATAGTCATGGCTGGTCCAGTTGACGAAAAAGGCTATGTCGCCCTCTTCGGCCAGGGTCAGCAACGCCTCGGTCGTCTGCACCTGCCGTTCCGGCGTGCCCTCCAGGGTATACCAGCCCAGCGGAACCGGGGCCGAGGCGGTGCCGCTTTCGGTGATCGCCATGGGCTTGCGCAGGCGGGCCCCGAACTCCAGCAGCGGATCGTAGAAGCCCGGGGGAATGACGGTTGGAACATCCCAGGACAGGTGCGGATAGATCGACCAGCCCAGCATGTCGGTCGCATCTGCCAGCTCGGCCATCGCAGAGGCCTGGTCGGCCACGTCCGTCTCATCCGCCATGCCCATGAAGTGCTGCACGGCCACGGTCGTCAGCAGCGGCAGGTCGGGAAAGCGGTCTTTCACCGCTGCATAGGCGGCACGGTGCAGGGTCAGGTAACCGGGCCAGAGGTCGGGCGCGAAATGGCGCAAGAGATTGACCTCGACCCCGATCACCAGCCAGTCGGGCCGGGCAATCTCGGCCGCGCGCAGGCAGAAGGCGGTGTAGGCGCGGATCACCTGGGGGTCGTCAAACGCCCGGCCAGCCCATTCGGGGGGCAGCGGCAGGTTGTCGGTCACGGCATAAAGCGCCGCCAGACCGCGCCGCATGGTGTCAAGCGCCCCCAGCGACAGGCAGCGCGGATGGTCGCCGGGGCAGCGCCAGGTCAGCTCGGCCTGCAGGGCGTTGGAGAACGTCGCCTCGGCTGCGGCATCGACCCAGGGCACCCCGCCCAGGACCATCGGGGCGGCCATGTCGGCATCGTCCCGAAGAAAGCGCTCGACCTGGCCAAGGGCACGCAGCGTCAGGTCCGGCGGCCAGCGGGTTGCGCCCATACGGAACCGTCTGGTCGGCGTCTGGGCCGGCAATACGGTGGCGTAGGGCGCTGCGGCAAGACCGGCAAGGACCTGACGCCGCCGCACCGGCCTATCCCCGCAACAGGCGCGCGGCCTCGGGCGCGAAATAGGTCAGGATGCCGTCGCAGCCCGCCCGCTTGAAGGCCATCAGGCTTTCCATCATCACCATTTCGCCGTCGATCCAGCCGTTCAGCGCCGCGCCCCGGATCATCGCGTATTCGCCCGAGACCTGATAGGCATAGGTCGGCGCACCGAAGCTGTCCTTGACCCTGCGGCAGATGTCCAGATAGGGCATCCCCGGCTTCACCATCACCATGTCGGCGCCTTCGGACAGGTCGCGCTCGATCAAGCGCAGGGCCTCGTCGCTGTTGGCGGGGTTCATCTGATAGGTCTTCTTGTCGCCCTTCAGCGCACCGCTGGCGCCGACCGCATCGCGGAACGGCCCGTAAAAGCCGCTGGCATACTTGGCCGCATAGGACATGATCGCCACGTCCTTGTGGCCCGCAGCTTCAAGTGCCGCGCGCATCGCGCCAATCCGGCCATCCATCATGTCGGACGGCCCCAGGATGTCGGCCCCGGCCTGGGCCTGCACCAGCGCCATGCGGACCAGAGCCTCGATCGATTCATCGTTCAGGATCACCCCGTCCCTGACCAGCCCGTCATGGCCGTTGGCGTTGTAGGGGTCCAGCGCCACATCGGTCATCACGGCAATGTCCGGCACCGCCGCCTTGATCGCGCGGATCGCGCGGTTGGCCAGGTTCTCGGGGTTCCAGGCCTCTTCGCAGGCTTCGGTTTTCTTCACCGGGTCGGTGTAGGGAAAGAGGCAGATCGCCGGGATGCCAAGGCCCGCCGCCATTTCGGCCGCGCGCACCACGTTGTCGATCGACAGCCGGTTCACCCCCGGCATCGAGGCGATCGGCTCTTCGATGCCGACCCCGTCGCGTACAAAGACCGGCCAGATCAGGTCACCACACGCCAGCGTATGTTCCTGTGTCAGGGCACGCAGCGCGGGCGTGCGGCGCAGGCGGCGGAACCGTTGGGCGGGGTAGGGGGCGATGGTGGGGCGCATCGGGGCTCCTCGGCTGGCGTCCCCGGGCAAAGGGGGCTTGCGGCTTTGCCCCTTGCCTGCCATGGAAAGAGCCGCGCCTCAAGTGGTGCAGGACGGGCACGAAGCCGCAGCAGCAAGGGAACAGCCGTGGAGTGGTACCGGATCGTCTTTGAAGTGATCGACATGCGGTCCTTCTCGAACCTCTGGTACTGGATCGCGCTGGCCGTGCTGTGGTCGACGACCAGCCACTGGGTGCTGGGTGTGCCCTTCGACGTGATCCAGCGCGCGCGCCGCACCGGCGGCCAGGCGGCGGCCGACGTCGAGGCGCTGGTGGCGATCAATACCCGCCGGATCCTGGCCATCTCGCGCGCCGCCGCCGCCCCGATCTTTGCGATCACCACCTTCGTCCTGACCTCGATGGCGATCCTGGCCTTCTGGTACTGGGTCGAATTCGCCCAGGCGATGCTGTTCCTGATGGGCCCGATGGTCATCGTGGGCTGGCTGTCGCTGTTGACGGCCGTCAAGATCGAGGCCGGCGACAACGAGGGGCCGGCGCTGTATCGCCGGCTGATGCTGCATCGCCGGCTGGTGCAGGTGGTCGGCATGATCGCGATCTTCGTGACCTCGATGTTCGGCATGTACCAGAACCTCAACATCTCGATCCTGAACTGACCGATGGCGGCCGACCGCATCCTCCTGGGCGGCGCGCCCGAAGGTCTTGACGCCCGCCTGCTGTTGAAAGAGCTGGAGCGTGGCCGCCCGGTGCTGCACATCGCGCGCGACGACAAGCGGGCCGAGGCGATGCGGGCGGCGCTGGCGGTCTGGGCGCCCGGTGTTGCGGTGCTGGAGTTTCCAGCCTGGGATTGCCTGCCCTACGACCGCGTCTCGCCCAACCCCGAGATTTCCAGCCGCCGCATGGCGACCTTGGCCGCGCTGGCCGAAGGCCTGGCCGGCGCCTTCGTGGTGCTGTCGACGCTGAACGCGGTGACGCAGCGGATACCGGCGCGCGAGGTGGTGCGCGCGTCCTCGTTCCGCGCCGTGGTCGGCCAGCGGGTCGACGAGGCGCGGCTGAAGGATTTCCTGGCGCGGATGGGCTTTTCGCCGGTCTCGACCGTGGCCGAGCCGGGCGACTACGCCATACGGGGGGGTATCGTCGACATCTACCCGCCGGGTCCGGGCGGGCCGGTGCGGCTGGATTTCTTCGGCGACGTGCTGGACGGGGCGCGGCGGTTCGATCCGGTCAGCCAGCGCACGGTCGAAAAGCTGACCCAGGTCGAATTCGCCCCAGTGTCCGAGGTGGTGCTGGACCCCGGCGGGATCACCCGGTTCCGGCAGAACTATCGCGTCGAATTCGGCGCCGCCGGCACCGACGACCCGCTGTACGAGGCGGTGAGCGCCGGCCGCAAGCATCAGGGGATGGAGCATTGGCTGCCGTTCTTCCATGACCGGCTTGAGACGCTGTTCGACTACCTGCCCGAAGCCGCGGTGATGCTGGACGACCAGGTCACCCCGATGCGGCTGGCGCGCTGGCAGGCGGTGGATGATGCCTATGACGCCCGGGCCGAAGCGATGGGGCAGAAGGGGCGGATCGACACGGTCTACAAGCCGGTGGCGCCGGGGCTTCTGTATCTGGACGATACCGCCTGGGAGGCGGCGCTGGCCGGCCACCGGCTGATCCGGTTGTCGCCCTTGGCGCAGGCGCCGGGGCCGGGCGTACTGGATGCGGGGGGGCGGATCGGACGTAGTTTCGCGCCGGAACGACAGCAGGAACAGATCAGCCTTTTCAGTGCATTGGCTGATCATATTCGCGCATTGCGCGAAGATCGCCAGGTGGTGCTTGCCAGCTGGTCCGATGGTGCGCGCGAGCGGCTGAAGGGCCTGCTGACCGATCAGGGGCTGGCGGTGCAGGAACTGGCCGACCTGCGCGCGCTGCCGCCGGGCAAGGGCGGGCTGTTCCTGGTGGTCTGGGCGCTGGAGGCCGGGTTCACCGCGCCCGGCCTGGCGGTGATCTCGGAACAGGACGTGCTGGGCGACCGGCTGGTGTCGAAACCCCGCCGTCGCCGCAAGGCCGAGAACTTTCTGCGCGAGGTCGATGCCCTGTCGCCGGGCGATCTGGTGG
>JAGPCN010000167.1 GCA_018058035.1 Fuscovulum sp. | reverse complement strand
GGCCCCGGCGCCTATCGCCGGCTGGGCAGCACGATCGACGATGCCCCGGGCGAAGCCTTCGACAAGATCGCCAAGCTGTTGGCCCTGCCGCAGCCCGGCGGCCCGCATGTCGAACGCGAAGCGGCGCAGGGCGATCCGCGCCGCTTTGCCCTGCCGCGCCCGCTGCTGGACCGTCCCGGCTGCGACCTGTCGTTTTCCGGGCTGAAGACCGCCGTGCTGCGGGCGCGCGACGACCTGATCTCGGCGCAGGGCGGGCTGACGGTGCAGGACCGGCGCGACCTGTGCGCCGGATTCCAGGCCGCTGTGGCCGATGTGCTGGCCGAAAAGACCCGGCGCGCGCTGGCGGCCTTTGCGGCGCCGGCGCTGGCCGTGGCGGGGGGCGTGGCGGCAAACACCCTGCTTCGGGCCAGGTTAGAGACTGTTGCGGCCGCAGCGGGCGCCCGCTTCGTGGCGCCGCCGCTGGCGCTTTGCACCGACAATGCCGCCATGATCGCCTGGGCGGGGATCGAGATGTTCCGCCAGGGCCAGCGCGACGGGGCCGACCTGCCGGCGCGGTCGCGCTGGCCGCTGGACGAAGCCGCCGCACCCCTGATCGGATCGGGCAAAAGGGGGGCCAAGGCATGATTGGCATCGCGGGGGCGGGGGCGTTCGGCACGGCGCTGGCGGTGGCGTTGGCCACCGATGGCCGCCGGGTTGCGCTGTGGGGCCGCGATGCAGCGCTGAGGGCCAGCCGCAGCAGCCCGCGCCTGCCGGGGGTGACCCTGCCGGCCTCGGTCGAACTGCCCGAAACAGTCTCTGATCTGGCGGAATTCCCCATAGTCCTCCTGGCCCTGCCGATGCAACAGCTGCGCGGATTTCTGGGCGGCGAGGGCGCAGCGCTGCTGGCGCGCGACCTGGTCGCCTGCTGCAAGGGGATCGACCTGGCCACCCTCTGCGGCCCCTCGCGCGTGATGGCCGAGGCGGGGGCGCAGGGCGCGACCGCAGTGCTGACCGGCCCAAGCTTTGCCGCCGACATCGCCCGCGGCCTGCCCACCGCCCTGACGCTGGCCTGCGACGGGCCGCAGGCGGCGTCGCTACAGGCCGCGCTGTCGACCGCGACCTTGCGGCTGTATCGCACGACCGACGTGATCGGGGCGGAACTGGGCGGGGCGCTGAAGAACGTGATCGCCATCGCCGCCGGCGTAGTGATCGGGGCGGGCCTGGGCGACAGCGCCCGTGCGGCCCTGGTGACGCGGGGCTATGCCGAGATGCTGCGGCTGGCGCTGTCCTTAGGTGCGCGGGCCGAAACGCTGGCGGGCCTGTCGGGGCTGGGCGACCTGATCCTGACCTGCACCTCGGCGCAGTCGCGCAACTTTGCGCATGGGCTGGCCCTGGGATCGGGCCGCCCCGCCGCCCAGGCCACGGTCGAGGGCGTGGCGACGGCCGAGGCCGCGGTGCGGCTGGCGCAGGCGCGGGGCCTCGAGATGCCGGTCGCGGCCATGGTGGCCGAACTGGTCGGCGGCAGGATCGACGTGGAAACGGCCGTGCGACAACTGATGTCGCGGCCCTTGAGAGAGGAATGACACATGCGCGTGGCGTTGATCTGCATCGACAAGCCGGGGCACCTTGAGGTTCGCAAGGCCAACCGCGAGGCGCATCTGGCCTATCTGGCGGCGACCGGGGTGGTCGAGATGGCGGGCCCCTTCCTGTCCGAGACCGCCGAGATGTGCGGCAGCCTGCTGGTGTTGCAGGTCGACAGCCTGCAGGCGGCAAAGGATTGGGCGGCGGCAGACCCCTACGCGAAGGCCGGGCTGTTCGACCGGGTCGAGATCCGGGAATGGAAGAAGGTGGTGGGCTGATGCGCTACTGGCTGTTCAAGTCCGAACCCGACGTCTGGGGCTGGACCCACCAGGTGGCCAAGGGCGCGGCGGGCGAGGAATGGCACGGCGTGCGAAACTATCAGGCGCGCAACAACATGCGTGCGATGAAGCTGAGCGACCGCGGGTTCTTCTACCACTCGAACATCGGGAAAGAGATCGTCGGCATCGTCGAGGTCTGCGGTGAAAGCGCGCCGGACAGCACCACCGACGACCCGCGGTGGGATTGCGTGACAATCCGGGCGCTGCGGCCTTTGGTGCGGCCAGTCAGCCTTGAGGATTGCAAGGTCACGCCGGGGCTGGAGGCGATGGTGCTGGTCAACAACAGCCGGTTGTCGGTGCAGCCGGTCAGCGAAGCGGAATGGCAGATCGTCTGCCGGCTGGGCGGTGTCGATCCCTGACCGCGGCCGGGCCGGGCTGAACTTGCTGTCGCCGGAACGGCCGGGCTGTGGCACCATGGCCCGGGAACCCGGACAGGACAGGAGGGACGCCGGATGGAGATCCTGAACGTGATCGTAGCCGCGGCGGCGGCCTTTGGCTTTGGCGCGATCTGGTACACGACCATGTCGAAACCCTGGATCGCGGCGGCCGAAATCCGGCTGGGGCCAGACGGACGCCCGGCGAACGGCGGGGCAATGCCCTTCGTCGTCGGGCTGGCGGGCATGCTGGTGGCCGCCGGGATGATGCGCCACATCTTCGCCATGGCCGGCATCGCCAGCATCGGCGCGGGCCTGGTTTCGGGGCTGGGCATCGGCGCCTTTGCGGTGATGCCCTGGGTGGCGATGAACTATGCTTTCGGCCAGCGCAAGCCGATGCTGACGGTGATCGACGGGGTGAACGTGATCGTCGGCAGCGGCATCATGGGGCTGGTGCTGGCGCTGTTCTGACCGCAGCGCAGATCGGGCCGCGCCGGCCGGGACTCAGGCGTCGCGAAAGGCGCGGTCGAAGTAGAACTTGATCGGGCGCAGCACATAATCCAGCGGCGTGCGGCTTTCGGTGGCCAGAAAGGCCTCGACCGGCATGCCGGGGATCAGGTCGGTATCGCCCAGCCGGGCGACCTGGTCGGCGTCCAACGAGATTGCCACCTCGTAATAGGTGCCCTGGCTGCGCGGGTCGACGAAGGCATCGGCCGAGACCTGCAGCACCCGGCCCAGCACGATCGGCACCTGGCGGCGGTTGAAGGCCGAAAACCGCAGCGAGGCCTCTTGCCCCAGGAACACCTGGTCGATGTCGCGCGCGTCGATGCGCACGCGGGCCAAAACGGGCTCGTCCTGCGGCACGATCATCATCAACGGACTGGCCGCCACCACGACCGAGTTCAGGCCCTGGACCTTGGATTCGATGATGCGTCCGTTCACCGGGGCGCGGATCTCCAGCCGGCTGAGGTCTTGCAGGATGACCGAGCGCGCCTCCATCAACCGGGTGCCTTCGGGGCGCAGCCGGGCAAGCTCGACGTCCAGCTTTTCGCGGGCGTCGGTGACGACCGACAGCTTGCCCAGGTCGGTCTGGGTGATCTTGCCGCGCAATTCGGCAATCTGGGCCTGCAGGCGGCCGATCTCTCCGCGCGCGGCAATGGCGGCCTTTTCCAGCGTCGTCACTTCGGGCTGGCGGACCAGGCCCTGGGCTTCCAGGTCGCGGGCGCGGGCCAGTTCGCGGTCCAGCACCTGCAATTCCTGTTGACGGGCGGCCAGCTGCGCCTCGATCCCCTCGATCTGGAACAGGGTCTGCACGATGGTTTCCTGCAGCAGGCGGGTGCGGGTGGCAATGGCGGCGAAATGGTCGTCCAGCTGGCGCTGCTGGCGCGTCAAAAGGTCGGAGTGGGCCGCCGCGACCTCGGCCAGAGGCGGCGGCGGCGTCAGCGTCGTCTGGCCCGAGATGGCGGCCTCAAGCCGGGCGATGCTGGCCAGGGTTTCCCACAGCGCGCCCTCGGTCACCGTCAATTGCGAGCGCAGCTGGCGGTCGTCCAGCCGCAAGACGACCTCGCCGGCCTGGACCGTATCGCCGTCGCGCTTGAGGATCGCGACCACCACGCCGCCGATGGGGTGCTGCACGGCGGTGCGGGTGGTGGTGACTTCGATATGCCCGGCGCCAAGGACGGCGCCGGAAATGCGGGCCATCACCGACCAGGCGCCAAGCGCCAGCAGCATCACGGTAACCGCGGCGACCCCGGCCCACAGCGGGCGGCCGATGCCCCAGGTGCGGCGGCGGCGGTCGGCCTGCATCGGTCAGCCCACCAGCTTGGTGACAGAGCCGCCGGGCTTGGCCTTGGCGGGTTTGTCGGCGGCGTCGCCTACCACGGCGATACGGGCGGCCGAAGGCAGCGGCCGAAGGCGGCCCTGGTCCAGCTGGTGGCTGGCGCCGATCTGCGCCCAGGCCAAGGGCTTGCGCGTCAGGATCAGGATCGACCCGCCCGATTGCAGCAGCTGGCACAGGGTCTTTTCCAGCGTGCGGGGGATCTGCTCCATCAGCATCGGGTCGGGGTCGTCCAGGATCAGCAGCCGGGGCATGTGATAGACCGCCCGCGCCAGCGCCAGCTGCGCCCGCTGGCCGCGCGACAGGGTGCTGGCGGCGGCGTCGATCCGGGTCTGGTAGCCTTCGGGCAGGGCGGTCACGATGGCGTGCAGGCAGGCCCGGCGGGCGGCGGCGGCAACGCGGGCCATGTCGGGGGCCGGGTCCATGTGGGCGATGTTCTCGGCCAGGGTGCCGGCGACGAATTCGGGCTGTTCGGGGACATAGCCGAACAGGCGGTCGGTCTCGTCCTGGGTCAGGCGCGACAGCGGGCGGCCGTTCACCAGGATCGTGCCGCCGGCGCGGCGCCACAGGCCAAGGATCGCTTCGGCCAGCACCGTCTTGCCCTTGCCCGAGCCGCCGACGATCTGCACCATCTTGCCCGGCGCGATGTCCAGGCTGACCGATTTCAGGATCAGATCGCCGCAGCGCGGATTGCGCACCGCCAGGTTGGCCAGGGACAGCCGGGCGCGCGGGTTGCCGCCGCCTTCGGCGGGCGTGTCGGCGGGTTCGGCCAGCCGGTCGTCGATCGCCTTCTTCAGCCGGCCCCAGTTGGCGCGCGCCTCGCGGATGCGGGGCAGTTCCGTCAGGAAGTTCTCGACCGGGCCGATGACGCGGGTCACCAGGAAGGTGGCGGCGACCATGGCGCCGATGGTCATCTGGCCTTCCAGCGTCAGCCAGGCGCCTACGGCCAGCACGCCGTAGCGGGTGAAGAGCGTGACCGCCCCGCACAGAATGTCGAACCACACCGTCCAGTCCTTGAGCGCGATGGCGGCGTCGCGCTTGGTCTGGCGGGCGCGCAGCCAGCGCGCCTTGAGCCCGCCGGCCATGGCCTGGGCGCGGATCGTCCGGCGCGACACGGCCAGTTGCGTGCGCAGGTCCGATACCGCGCGCCCTGCCGCGTCGCTGTCGTCGGCACGGCGGCCGATCAGGCCCATGCGCAGCTGCATCAGCACCAGCACCAGCGCCATGCCGCCGACGCAGACCCAGCCCAGCCGCGCATCCAGCACGAAGACCACGAACAGGAACATCGGCGTCCAGATGAAATCCAGCACCGCGATCAGCGAGGCGGAGTGGAAAAAGGCGCGCAACCCGTCGACCTCGTCCAGGCCCGAAACCAGCTTGGTACCCCTGTCGTCCAGCAGCTCGCCCGGGGCGGCGCGGTCCAGCAGGCTGACCTCAAGCCGCTCCTGGAACTGCGCGCCGAACCGGGCCAGGATGCGGCGGCGGGCATAGTCGATCACCGCCTGCGCCAGCAGGAAGACCGTCACCATGCCGAACAGCGCGACCAGGGTTTCCTCGGACCGGGCGGGCAGAACGCGGTCGTAGATCAGGATCATGAAGATCGGCCCGGTCAGCCGCAGCAGGTTGACCGCAAAGGACAATCCGAAGGCCAGCAGCAAAAGCCCGCGGCCCCTGCGCAGCGCCTGCGAGGCCGAACCGACAAGCGTGCGATCCATGCGGCGTTCCCTCTTGCGGCCGCCCCGGCTGCCTGCGGGGTCAAAGCTTGGTCTGGTTCAGGTTGAAGCTGATGATGACCCTGTGTCCGGCGCGTCCCGTTTCGGTGGATTCGTTGGTGTCGACGGCATGATACAGCCAACTGGGGAAAATGATCATGCGGCCCGGCTTGGGCTCGAACCTGACCTTGGTCCAGTTTTCTTTGGCGCGCTTGGCGTTCGGCGAAAAGCGCGGCTGGTTCATCAGATGCGCCGTGCGCGGTTCGATGAATTCGATGCTGCCGGCCTTTTCGGGGGCGTGGATGTAGTAGACCCCGCTCCACAGGCAGCCGGGGTGGACATGGGCGCGGTTGGCGCTGCCGGGCGGGTTGATGATCGACCACATCGTGCCGATCTTCATGCCAAAGCGCTTGTCATAGCCCTGGTCCTCGGCGATGCGGCGCGTCGCCTCGATCACCAGGTGCGAGATTTCGGCGAACTCGGGCACCTTGTGCAGGTCGTTGTGGCTGTGCCAGCCGCCAAGCGCAGTGATGTTCGACCGCTCGATGCCCTTCTGGTCGCGTTCCTGCTGGGCGTAGATGGCGGCCAGAAGCTGCTTGTTCAGCTCTTCGGGCTGGGGCAGTTCGATCTGGAAGATCAGCGTCGGGAAATACGACTTCTTGCTGAACCTGAGGTCCGTGAAATCCACCTTTCCTCCTCGGCCGGTAGGCGGCCTTGGTGCAATGGGGGCGAGACCGGACGGAAAACCACTCAATATCAATGCCAATGGTCTCGGGGGCACTCTGGCGCGGGCATTGCAGCCGGTCAAGACGCTTGATCCCGCAGGCCACGCTTGCCGCAAGGGGGGTGGGCTGGCACTCTGGGCCTATGGGCGGATGGCATCGGATCTGCGGGATGGTGGTGGCGCTGGCCTGGCCAGGCGTGGGGCTGGCCGGGCCGGTCTATGATTCCACCGCCGACACCGTGTTCGACATCATCACCGAGGGCGACCCCAGTGCCTTCCTGTGCCTGCGTCCGCTGGGCCAGGCGCCCCGGCAGATCTGGGACAAGCGGGTGGATGGCGAGCCGGTGATCGACGCGCATCTGTTCGAGGCGCGCTACAGCGACGGCGCCCGGATCAAGATCGCGGTCAACCCCGAGTTTCCGGCCGAGGCGGCCGAGGCTATCGCCCTGCGCTTTGCCGTGCCGCTGGGGCAATTGCCCACCGCCCTGCGCGCCGGCATCGGGCGGTTTTCCGTGCATGGCGGCGACCAGGGGTTTCATGCTGGCGACGGGCAAATCGTGGTTTATACCGGCCGCGCCGACCTCCGCGCGGCCGCCCTGCACCTTGAGGAATCGCTGTTCCACGAGGCGGTGCATGCCAGCTGGGACCGCGACCATGCCGCCGCACCCGATTGGCTGGCGGCGCAGCAGGCCGATGGCGGGTTCCTGACCGGCTATGCCGAGGCCGCGCCCGAGGTCGAGGATCTGGCCGAAACGGCGCTGTTCGCCTTTGCCATCCTGCACCACCCCAAGCGCTTTCCTCCTGTCGACACCGCCGACACCCGGGCCGCAGTGCCGCATCGCATCGCCTATTTCGCCGGGCTGCTGCCACCCGGGGCGCCGCTGATCGTGCCGCTGGCCGGGGCGCCGGGCTGCGAGGCCGACAGTTGACCGCGACCGGCGCCGCCGACATGGCGGGTTGGCTGGCAGCAAACGGGCTGACTTCGGCGCAGTGCCTGCGGCTGGTCGGGCCGGCGGAACCGCCCGCGACGGTGGCCGACCCGCCCTTTGGGCGCGAGGAGTTGTGGCCCGGGGTGGCCGTGGCGCTGGCGCGCGCCTTGCCGCAGGCCGGGCCAGTGCTGGCGCGACTGGCCGAAGCTGCCCAGGTCGATCTGGACCCCGACCCCCACAGGTTTCCGCGCGCCTTCACGTTGGCCGATGACGGGCGCCGGATGCCGCTGATCTCGTGCCCTCTCCGGGGCCGGCTGTCGGACGTGCTGCAGCTGGCGCATGAGGTGGGGCACGCCTGCCAGTACCTGGCCGCCGGACGCGCCGACCTGCCGCCGATCCTGCGCGAGACCGCGGCCCTGGTGGCCGAGGGGCTGGTCTGCCGGCCCGAAGGCCTGCCGCATCCGGATCTGGCCGCGCTGGCACAGGCGCGACGGCAGCGGCTGGTCGCCCGCCACGCCGGGCCGCTGCGGGCGGCGCTGCGCGATCCTTCCAAGGCGCATGACTACGGCTGGAACTATCCGCCCGCCGTGGCGCTGGCCGTCCGGATCCTGGAGGAGGACCCGGCGCTGTGCTGGCAAGTCATGGCGGGACGGATCACCCCAAGCGCCCTGCTGCCCGGCCCCTGACGGGCCGGGCGGGCCAGGACGTCAAAGGCTCTCGTCGCCCTCGTTGCCCTCGTTGTTTTCGTCGGCTTCGTCGTTCTCGTCGGCTTCGTTGGCTTCGTCGCCCTCGTCGCCTTCGTCATCCTCGTTGTCTTCGTCGGCCTCGTCGTCCTCGTCGCCTTCGTCGCCCTCGTTGTCGGCGGGCAGGTCGGCCTCGTCGCCTTCGTCGGCCTCGTCATCCTCGTCGTTTTCGTCAGCTTCGTCGGCCTCGTCGCCTTCGTCGCCCTCGTCCAGCTCGTCGCCTTCCTCGTCCTCGTTGCCTTCGTCGAACTCGTCGCCCTCATCGTCCTCGTTGGTGCGGACATCGCCGCCGGCGTTGTCTTCATCGAACTCGTCGCCTTCGTCGCCGTCGACGTCCTCGTTGCCCTCGCCGGTCTCGTCGGTTTCGTCGCCTTCGTCGCTTTCGTCGCCTTCATCGGCTTCGTCGGCTTCGTCGTTCTCGTCTTCCTCGTCGTTCTCGTCGCCCTCGTTGCCTTCGTCGGCTTCGTCGGCCTCGTTGTCTTCGTCGGCTTCGTTGTCCTCGTCGTTCTCGTTGCCTTCGTCGTCGGCAGTGTCTTCGTTCAGCTCGTTGTCCTCGTCGCCCTCGTTGCCGGACTGGTCGTCCTCGAGGCCGCCCTCGTTGCCCTCGTCGCCTTCGTTGCCCTCGTCGCCTTCGTCGTTCTCGTCGGCTTCGTCGGCCTCGTCGCCTTCGTCATCCTCGTTGGATTCATCGGCGTCGAAGTCCTCGTTGAACTCGTTTCCCTCGTCGCCCTCGTTGGCCTCGTCGCTCTCGTCGCCCTCGTTGCCCAGCACGGGCGAGGGTTCGTTGCCCTCGTCGCCTTCGTCGGCCTCGTCGCCCTCATCGGATTCGTCGTCTTCGTTGCCCTCGTCGGATTCGTCGTTCTCGTCGTCTTCGTCGTTCTCGTCGCCCTCGTCATTCTCGTCGTCTTCGTTGGCCTCGTTGTTCTCGTTGTTCTCGTCTTCCTCGTCGCCTTCGTCGCCCTCGTTGGCCTCGTCGTCCTCGTCGCCTTCGTTCTGCTCGTCGGCTTCGTTGTCCTCGTTGTCCTCGTCGGCTTCGTTGCCCTCATCCCCCTCGTTGCCCTCGTCGCCTTCGTTGCCCTCGTCCCCCTCGTCGCCTTCATCGCCTTCGTTGGCTTCGTTGCCCTCGTCGGCCTCGTCGTTCTCGTTGCCCTCATCCAGCTCGTTGCCCTCGTCGGACTCGTCGCCTTCATTGCCCTCGTCGTTCTCGTTGCTCTCGTCGCCTTCGTTGGCTTCGTTGTCCTCGTTGTTCTCGTCACCCTCGTTGTTCTCGTTGCCTTCGTCGTTCTCGTTGTTCTCGTCGCCCTCGTCGCCATCGGCGGTCGAGGCCGTCTCGTCGCCCTCGTCGCCCTCGTCGGCTTCGTTGTTCTCGTCGCCCTCGTTGTTCTCGTTGTCCTCGTTGTTTTCGTCGTTCTCGTTGGCCTCGTCGCCCTCGTCGCCTTCGTTGCGCTCGTCGGCTTCGTCGTTCTCGTT
>JAGPCN010000166.1 GCA_018058035.1 Fuscovulum sp. | reverse complement strand
GGCGACAGTCGCGGGGGCGTTTTCCCGGTGGCTGCCCCTTGCGCCCGCCCGGCCCGCAGGCTCAACTGCCCGCAAAGCAGGAAGGCCCCCATGCAGAACACCCCCCTCGTCTGGTCCCTGACAGATGCCCACCGCGATGACCTGGCCGCGCTGGCCGACCGCGTCTGGGCCACGCCCGAAACGCTCTATGCCGAGTACCGATCCGCCGCCGAGCACGAGGCGATGCTGCGCGCCAAGGGCTTTGCCGTCACCACCCCCGTCGCCGGCATCCCCACCGCCGTGATGGGAGAGGCGGGCCAGGGCGGCCCCGTCATTGCCTTTCTGGGCGAATACGACGCACTCCCGGGCCTGAGCCAGGTCGCCGGCATCGCCGAGCCGCGGCCCATCGAAGCCGGCGGCAACGGCCATGGCTGCGGCCACAACCTTCTAGGCGCGGCCGCGCTGCTGGCCGCCTGCGCGCTGAAGGACTGGCTGGCGCAGACCGGCACCCCCGGCCGCGTCCGCTATTACGGCTGCCCGGCCGAGGAAGGCGGCGCCGCGAAAACCTTCATGGTCCGGGATGGCGCCTTTTCGGACGTCGACGCCGCCATCACCTGGCACCCTGACAGCATGACCCGGGTCGACGATCCCGAAAGCCTGGCCAACACGCGGATGGATTTCACCTTCCAGGGCCGCGCGGCCCACGCCGCAGCCAGCCCCCACCTTGGCCGCTCGGCGCTGGATGCGGTGGAACTGATGTCGGTCGGCGTCAACTACCTGCGCGAACACATGGTGCAGGACGCCCGCATCCATTACGCCTATCTTGACGCCGGCGGCCCCGCCCCGAACGTGGTGCAGGCCCGCGCCCGCGTGCGCTATTCGATCCGCGCCCTGCAACTGGCCGACATGCTGGCGCTGGTCGAACGGGTCAAGGACGTCGCCCGGGGCGCCGCCCTGATGACCGGCACCCAGGTCGAGATGCAGGTCTTCTCCGCCGTCTCGAACAACCTGGTGAACGAGGTCATGGACCGCACCATGCACCGCGCGCTTGAGGAACTGGGCGGCGTGCCCTTCGACGCCGCCGACCGCGCCTATGCCGCCGCCATCCAGGAGACCCTGTCGCCCGAGGACATCGCCGCCCCCTACCGGGGCGTCGCCATGGCCGCACGGACTGGCGAGCCCTTGTGCGACTACATCGTGCCCCTGCGCCCGGGCGGCGAGAAGATGATCGGATCGACCGACGTCTCCGACGTGACCTGGGCCTGCCCCACGACCGAAGTGCTGGTCGCCACCCACGCCATCGGCACGCCGGCGCATTCCTGGCAGATCACCGCGCAGGGCAAGTCTCCCGCCGCGCACAAGGGCATGACCCATGCCGCCAAGGCGATGGCCCGCTGTGCCGAGCTTTTGCTGTCGGACCCCGTGCTTTTGGCCGAAGCCCGGGCCGAGCACGCCCGCCGCCTGGCCGCCACGCCCTACCGCTGCCCGCTGCCCGCCGACCTCAAGCCGCCCCTGCAGCCCCGGCCTGTCTGACCGGGAGCCGATTTCCGATACGGAAATCGTACCGGAATTCGCGCGAATTCCGGTTGCGCCCGGCTTGCCTTGACTCGCCCCGCGGCCCGGTCCAAACCCCGCGCCAATCCGACCGGAGGCCCAGATGACCCTCGACCTGACCCGCGTCCTCCCGCATGCCCGCATTCCGGAACTGCCGAACCCCTATTTCGGCAAGGTCCGCGACTGTTACGACCTGCCCGCCACGCCAGAGGCGCCCGAAGGCCGCCGCCTGTTGATCTCGTCCGACCGGATCAGCGCCTTCGACCGTATCCTGGCCGCGATCCCGTGGAAGGGCCAGGTGCTGACGCAGGTGGCCCGCTGGTGGTTCGACCGCACCGCCGACCTGTGCCCCAACCACGTCCTGTCCTATCCCGATCCCAACGCCGTGCTGGGACGCCGGCTGACCATCCTGCCGGTCGAGGTGGTGGTGCGCGGCTATCTGGCGGGCAGCACATCGACCTCGATCCTGACCCAGTACAAGGCCGGGGCGCGCCAGATGTATGGCCACAGCCTGCCCGAGGGCCTGCGCGACAACCAGGCGCTGCCGCAGGCGATCATCACCCCCACCTCCAAGGCCTTTGACGGTGGCCATGACGAACCGCTGACCGCCGCCGAGATCGTGGCCCAAGAGCTGCTGACCGCAGCGCAATGGGACGAGGTTTCGGCCCGCGCCCTGGCGCTGTTTGCCCGCGGCCAGAAGATCGCCGCCGAGCGCGGGTTGATCCTGGTCGACACCAAGTACGAATTCGGCACCGATGCCGCCGGCCGCATCCTCTTGGCCGACGAGATCCACACCCCCGACAGCAGCCGCTACTGGCTGGCCGATGGCTACGAGGCTGCGCTGCGCGACGGCACCCGGCCGCCCAGTTTCGACAAGGACGTGATCCGCGCCTGGGTCGTCGCCCGCTGCGACCCCTACCGCGACCCGATCCCCGAAATTCCCGCCGAGATGATCGCCCGCACCGCGCAGGTCTACATCGACGCCTATCAGGCGATCACCGGCGAAGCCTTTGTGCCGGACATGCGCGGCGCCACGCCGCTGGACCGCGTGCGCGCCAACCTGGCGCCGTTCTTCGGCTGACCGTTTGCGCTAACAGGCGCCTATCCGATACGTTTGGCCAAACCCAAGGGAGGACACCGATGATTCTCAGCTGCGGCGAGGCCCTGATCGACATGCTGCCGCGCACCTCGACGGCGGGAGAGGCCTGTTTTGCCCCCTACGCGGGCGGTGCGGTGTTCAACACGGCCATCGCACTTGGCCGGCTGGGCGCGCCCTCGGCGTTCTTTTCCGGGGTGTCGACCGACATGCTGGGGGAAATCCTGGCCGAGACGCTGGCGGCCTCCAAGGTCGATACCGGCTATCTGGCGCGGTCCGCCCGGCCCACCACGGTGGCCTTCGTCAAGCTGGTGAACGGCCAGGCCACCTATGCCTTTTATGACGAGGGCACCGCCGGGCGGATGCTGTCGGTCGACCAGCTGCCCGACCTGCCGGCCAGCGTGCAGGCGCTGTTCTTCGGCGGCATCAGCCTGGTGAACGACCCCGCCGCCAGCACCTACGAGGCCTTGCAGGCGCGCGAGGCCGCGGCGCGGGTGACGATGATCGACCCCAACATCCGCCCCGGCTTCATCGCCGGGAAAGAGGCTGGGTATCGCGCGCGGATCGAGCGGATGATCGCCCGGGCCGACCTGGTCAAACTGTCGGACGAAGACCTGCACTGGCTGGCGGGCGCGGGCGACCTGGGCGATCTGGCGCGCGGCATCCTGGCCCGGGGGCCGAAGGCGGTGTTCATCACCGAAGGCGCCAAGGGCGCGCGGGCGGTGACGGCCACGCAGGACCGCTTCGTCGCCGCAACGCCGGTCAAGGTGGCCGATACCGTGGGCGCGGGCGATACGTTCAACGCGGGCGTCCTGGCCTCGTTGCACGCCGCGGGGGCGCTGACCAAGGCTGGCGTCGCGGCGCTGACCGCGGCGCAGCTGGATGCGGCGCTATCGCTGGGCACCCGGGCCGCCGCCGTGACGGTCAGCCGCGCCGGCGCCAACCCGCCCTGGAGCCACGAGTTGTGAGGGCGATCCTGCAGCGCGTCAGCCGGGCCCAGGTCTCGGTCGAGGGCCAGGTGGTGGGCCGCTGCGGCCCGGGGCTGATGATCCTGGTCTGCGCCATGCAGGGCGACACCGACGACCAGCCCGCGAAACTGGCCGCCAAGGTGGCCAAGATGCGCATCTTCAAGGACGATCAGGGCAAGATGAACCTGTCGGTCCGCGACATTGGCGGCAGCGCCCTGGTGATCAGCCAGTTCACCCTGGCCGCCGACCTGCGCGGCAACCGCCCCGGGTTCAGCACCGCCGCCGCGCCCGACGAGGGCAAGCGCCTGTATCAGGCCTTTGCCGCCGCGCTGGCGGCCGAAGGCGTGCCGACCGAGACCGGGATCTTTGGCGCCGACATGGCCGTCGAGCTGGTGAACGACGGCCCGGTGACGATCTGGATCGACACCGCGACCGGCTGAGCGGTCAGTTGAACGGGTTCTTCGGGGTCTGCTGGGTGATGACGTTGCCGCATTCGATCAGCGCGTCGATCGAGGCCCGCGAGCCGGACAGAGAATAGTTCTGTACGTCGGACCCGTCGTCCGACCGCAGGAACAGCCGGTTGCCCTGCGCCACCTCGACGATGAACTCGATGCCGGCATCGCTGTCGGGCAGGTTGAACAGCACCGAATTCTGGTAAAGCTCGGCGTTGGTCAGGTTCCAGGGCGCGCGCTTGTCGATCTGCACCTGCAGGTCGGCGGTGTCGCCTTCGCCAAAGTTCCAGGCGGTCGAGTAGAACTGGATCTGCACGGCTTCGTCCTGGAAGGTCCAGATCGAAAAGCTTTCGCCGGGCGAGGACACCTGCGCCACGCAGCCCAGCACGCCATCGTCCCAGGCCACCAGTTCGACCTGCCAGTGCTTGTGGCTGAACAGCACCTCGGACTGATAGCCGGCCTGGGCGGGGGCCGAGATCGCGATGGTGGCAGCAGCGGCCAAGGGAAGAAGCCAGCGATGGGCCATGTCGGAATGCCTTTCCGGTTCAATTCTTTCCGGCGCCAAGTCTTGGCCAGAGCCGTCGATTCCTGCAAATGAAACTTGCCGTCATGCCGCGTCCGGCACGGGTCAGGGCCGCCATTCCCAGGGCCGGGTGAACCCGCCCAGAACCTCGGTCACGCGGGCGTCCTCGGTGGCCGAGCCGCGTTCCAGCCGGGCGACCAGGCCGCGCTTCTTGTCCTCGACCACCTCGGCGACATGGGCATTCACCCCGGCCTGCTTCAGCGCGGCGTCGTAGATGCGGGTGATCGCCATGCGGCGCAGGTCGGGCTTGAAGACCTTGCCGACCGCGGTCTTCGGCAGTTCGGGCAGGATCTCGATGTACTTGGGCAGGGCGGCGCGTTCGGCGATGTGTTTTTCGGCGTGGGCCATCAGCTCTTCGATCGTGACCTGGGCGCCCTTGACTGTTTCGACATAGGCGCAGGGCAGTTCGCCCGCGTGGGCGTCGGGCTGGCCGATGGCGCCCACGAAGGCCACCGCCGGGTGGCCCATCAGCGCCTCTTCCAGGATCGCCGGGTCGATGTTGTGGCCGCCGCGGATGATCAGGTCCTTGGCGCGGCCGGTGATGAACAGATAGCCATCGGCGTCGATCCGGCCCAGGTCACCGGTGCGCAGGAAACGGCCGTCGGCGAACAGCTCGCGGTTCTTGTCGGCCTCGGTATAGGTCGAGCCTTCGTAGACCCCGGGGTTCGAGACGCAGATCTCGCCCACCTCGTCCACCGCGCATTCGCGGAACCCGATGGCGCCCTGGCTGGTCAGGATGCGCACATGCGTATGCGGGAACGGCAGCCCGACCGAGCCGATCTTCTTGGTGCCGCCCGGCGGGTTGATCGACACCAGGCAGGTGCATTCGGTCAGGCCGTAGCCTTCGACGATCTCGACCCCGGTTTCCTTCTTGAAGCGGTTGTAAAGCTCGATCGGCAGCGGAGCCGAGCCCGAGAAGGCGTTCCTCAGGCTGGAGATGTCGGCATTCACCGGGCGCTGCATCAGCGCGGCCAACGCGGTCGGCACGGTGATCAGGTAGGTCACCTTCCAGCGTTCGATCAGCTTCCACAGGTTGTCGAAGACGCCCTCGCCGCGATAGCCCTGCGGGGTGGGAAAGACCACATGCGAGCCGCTGGCGATCATGCTCATCAGGATCGGATAGGCGGCGAAGACGTGGAACAGCGGCAGCGGGCACATCACCACGTCAGCCGGCTTGAACAACAGGCGCTGGCCCAGCCAGCCGTTGTAGACCATGCCCGAAACCTTGTGCTGCGCCACCTTGGGCATGCCGGTGGTGCCGCCGGTATGGAAATAGGCGGCGACGCGGTCATCCTTGGGGTCGTCGAAGGCCAGCCGGTCGGCGGGCTGGCGGGCGACCTCGGCATGGAACGACTTGACGTCGGCCTTGTGGGCAAAGGGGTTCTTCGGGCGCAGCAGCGGCACGATCAGCTTTTTCAGCCCGGTCAGGTAGGTCAGCAGGTCGACTTCCAGCACCGTCTTGACGTTGGGCGCGAACTTCACCGCCTCGGCCACCTTCTGGGCCAGGTCGGTCTTGGGGAAGGGGCGCAGGGTGACGACGACCTTGGCCCCCGTCTCGCGCAGGATGGCGCTGATCTGCTCGGCCTCGAGCAGCGGGTTGATCGGATTGACGATGCCGGCCACCGCCCCCGCCAGCAGCGTGACGGCGGTTTCCATCGTGTTCGGCAGCACATAGGCCACCACGTCCTTTGGCCCCACGCCCAACGACCGGAACAGGTTGGCCGCGCGCGTCACCTCGGCATGCAGGCCCGACCAGGTCAGGGTGCGGGCGGGCGCGTCGGGGGCGGACAGCAGCTGATAGCTGATCGCCGGGCGGCTGCCATGGTCGGCCTTCGCGCGGGACAGGAAGTCGTACATCGTGCGGGCGGTATCGCGCGCATCCCAAGCGGCCTCGGCCTCGATGGCCTTGACGTCGGCCAGCGTTGCGAATTCTCCCATGGTCTCCTCCCCCTTGTCGTTGCCGCGCCCCTCTTTCGCCGGGGGCGTCCGTCTGGCGAAGATGGGCAGCGCGGCGGCATTTGCCAACCGTTTTTCGGCGCAGGGACGCAACGTCCCGGGCCGGGCAGGCCCCAGGGGGGAAAAACCGCGGGAATTTCCCCCTCAGACCGCGCCTTCGGTGAATTGCAGCCGCGCCAGGCGGGCATAAAGGCCGCCCTCGGCCACCAGATCGTCATGCCGGCCCTCGGCCACGATCCGGCCCTTGTCAAAGACCACGATGCGGTCGGCCTTCTTCACCGTCGCCAGCCGGTGCGCCACCACCAGCGTGGTGCGGCCCTGCGCCAGCCGCTCCACCGCCGCCTGCACCGCGCGTTCGCTTTCGGCATCCAGCGCGCTGGTCGCCTCGTCCAGCAGCAGCACGGGGGCGTCGCGCAGGATGGCGCGGGCGATCGCCACGCGCTGGCGCTGCCCGCCCGACAGCATCACGCCGCGTTCGCCCAGGTAGGTGTCATAGCCCTGCGGCAGGGCGGCCAGGAAGTCATGCGCCGCCGCCGCGCGGGCCGCGGCCTCGACCTCGGCATCGGTCGCCTCGGGGCGGCCAAAGCGGATGTTCTCGCGGGCCGAGGCGGCAAAGATCACCGGGTCCTGCGGCACCAGAGCCAGCGCGCGGCGGAAATCGCCCCGGGCCATCGCCGTCAGGGGCACACCATCCAGCGTGATCTCGCCCGCCTGCGGGTCGTAGAACCGCATCAATAGTTGCAGGATCGTGGTCTTGCCGGCGCCCGAAGGCCCGACCAGCGCCACCGTCTCGCCGGGCTGCACCCGCAGCGACACACCGTCCAGCGCCGATTGCTGGGGACGGGCGGGGTAGCGGAAGGTCACGTCGCGAAAGGCGATCTCGCCGCGCACCGGGCGCGACAGGGCCACCGGGGCGGCGGGGTCGGTCACGCTGTCCTGCGCATGCAGGATCTCGACCAGGCGTTCAGTCGCGCCGGCGGCGCGCATCAGCTCTCCCCAGATCTCGGACAGGGCGCCGACCGCGCCGGCGACCATCACCGCATAGATCACGAACTGGATCAGCTCTCCCACGCTCATCGCGCCGGTGCGCACGTCGCGCGCGCCGATCCACAACACGCCGACGATGCCGACGAAGACCAGGAAGATCACGATCACCGTCATCACCGCCCGGGTCTGGATGCGCCGTTGCGCCGACACCAGGCCCTTTTGCGTGACATCGGCAAACGCGGCCTGCGTCTGCCCCTCGTGGGTAAAGGCCTGCACCGTCTGCACCGCCAACAGCGATTCCGAGGCGGTGCCAGAGGAACTGGCGATCCAGTCCTGGTTCTCGCGGCTGAGATTGCGCAGGCGCCGCCCCAGCACGATGATCGGCACCACCACCGCCGGCACGATCAGCAGCACCAGCCCCGACAGCTTGGCCGAGGTCAGGAACAACAGCACCAGCCCGCCCACCAGCATCAGCGCATTGCGCAGCGCATAAGAGGCAGACGACCCGATCACCGACAGGATCAGCGTGGTATCGGTGGTGATGCGGCTGAGGATCTCGCCGGTCAGCACCTTTTCGAAGAACGCCGGGCTCATGCCGGTGACCTTGTCAAAGACGGCTCGGCGGATGTCGGCCACCACCGCCTCGCCCAGACGCGTCACCAGCCAGTAGCGCAGGCCGGTGCCGAACGCCAAAAGGCCGGCGATGGCCAGGAAGGCGGCGAAATACCTGTCCAGCAGTTGCACGTTCGCGGTTTGAAAGCCGTCGACCACCCGGCGCACGGCCAGCGGCAGCACCAGGCTGACCACCGCGGTCAGCGTCAGCGCCCCCAGGGCCCCCGCCGCCAGCCAGCGATAGGGCGCCACAAAGGGCGCAAGGCCGCGCAGCGCGCCCACCTGGCGCGAACTGGGGCGGTTCTCGGTGATCTCGGGCTGTCGGGCCATGCCGGTTCTTTCCTGTGGCGCGGAACGGGGTTTAGGCCCTGCGCGCGCCACGGGCAAGCGCCCCCGTGTCGCGACCCCTGACGCGGCCCCTGACGTGTCCCTTGCCGCGAACGGTTGCGCAGGCCCGTGGCGCCGTGCCAGTTTCGCCCCGACGCCCCCAGCAAAGGACGCGCGGCCGATGCCGAAGGACCTGTTCGTCTTCGATGCCTATGGCACCCTGTTCGACGTGGCCGCCGCCGCGCGCGCCGTCGCACAGGCCGAACCACGGCTGGCGCCGCTGTGGCCCGCGCTGGCCGAGGACTGGCGCCGCAAGCAGCTGGAATACAGCTGGCTGCGCACCATCATGGGCGCCCATGCCGATTTTGCCGAAGTCACCGCCGATGCGCTGGACTGGGCGCTCGAGGCGCGCGGCCTGCGCGACACCCCCCTGCGCGAGGCGCTGCTGGCCGCCTTTCGCCGGCTGCCCTGCTTTCCCGAGGTGCCCGCCGCGCTGGACGCGCTGCGCAGCCGCGGCAAGCGGTTGGCGATCCTGTCGAACGGCGCCCCCGCCATGCTGGCCGAGGCGGTTCAGGCCTCGGGCCTGGCCGGCCGGTTCGAGGCGGTGATCTCGGTCGAGGCGGCCGGAATGTTCAAGCCCGCCGCCGCCGTCTACGCCCTGGTCGAGGCCGAGACCGGCGTGCCGCCCGGCCGGGTGGTCTTTGTCTCGGCCAATGGCTGGGACGTGGCGGGGGCGGCGCGCTTCGGCTTTGTCACCGCCTGGGTGAACCGCGCCGGGGCGCCGATGGACCGCCTGCCGCACGGCCCCGCCCGCATCATCCCCGACCTGACCCAATTGGAGTCCCTTGCGTGACGCAGTTCTTCACCGCCGGCGACGGGGCGCAGCTGGCCTATCGCGACGAAGGCACCGGCCTGCCGGTGCTGTGCCTGGCCGGGCTGACCCGCACCATGGCCGACTTCGACTATGCGCTGCCCGCGCTGGCGGGCTGCCGGGTGATAAGGATGGATTACCGCGGCCGAGGCGAAAGCCAGTGGACCGGCGCCGCCACCTATTCCGTGCCGATGGAGGCGCAGGACGCGCTGGCCTTGCTGGACCACCTTGGCCTGGCGCAGGCGGCGGTCCTCGGCACCTCGCGCGGGGGGCTGATCGGGATGTTCCTGGCGATGGTCGCCAAGCCGCG
>JAGPCN010000377.1 GCA_018058035.1 Fuscovulum sp. | reverse complement strand
ACCTGGCGCTGGCCACCCACGGCCGCCTCGACGCGGTGCTGAACCACACCGGCCACCCGCCCAAGGGCGACCTGCTGGAGATCCCCGACGAAGGCTGGGACCTGGCGCATGACATGATCCTGAAATCGGTGATCCGCATGGCCCGCCTGGTCACCCCGACGATGGAGCGCCAGCATGGCGGCGCCATCGTCAACGTCACCACCTATGCCAGCCATGAACCCTCGCTGTGGTTCCCGGCCAGCTGCGCCTATCGCGCCGCCGTGTCGACCTTCACCAAGCTCTACTCCGACCGCTACGGCCCGCAGAACATCCGGATGAACTGCCTGGCGCCCGGATTCACCGACAGCCTGGACGTGGCGAAATATGGCGACCTGGCGGCGCTGAAGCGCATCGGGACGGTGCAGGAACAGGCCCGCGCCGCCGCCTTCCTGCTGACCGACGACAGCAGCTATGTCACCGGCCAGACCCTGCGGGTCGATGGCGGCCTGACGCGGTCGGTCTGATGCGCTGGAGCCGCACGATCCAGACCGTCGACGTGCATTGCGCGGGCGAGATCGGCCGCGTCATCACCGGCGGCGTGCTGAACATCCCCGGCGCCACCATGGCCGACAAGCTGCACCACCTGAACGCAGTGGACGACGGGTTGCGCCGCTGGCTGTGTTCCGAGCCGCGATCCGGCCCGGCGGGGTCGTTCTGCCTGCTGGTGCCCGCCTGCGACCCGGGCGCCGATGTCGGGCTGATCATCCTGCAACCCGACCGGGCCCATGCCATGTCGGGCTCGAACGCCATGTGTGCCGCCACCGCGCTACTGGAAACCGGGATGATCCCGATGACCGAGCCGGAAAGCACCGTCACCTTCGACACCGCCGCGGGGCTGGTCAAGGCGACCGCCATCTGCCAGGGCGGCAAGGTCGTGCAGGTCACGCTGGACATGCCGCCCTCGTTCGTCGCCCGCCAGGACGCGGTGATCGAGACGGCGGAATGGGGCCCGCTGCGCTATGACCTGTGCTTTGGCGGCGTGTTCTACGCGCTGGTCGACGTGGCCCAGATCGGCCTGACCATCGCGCCGGAAAACGCCCGCGACCTGGCCCGGATCGGCGTCGACCTGCGCGCCCGCATCGCCGCGGTCGAAGCCGCAACGCACCCCACCACGCCGGCCCTGAACGGCCTGGCCTATGTGATGTTCCGCGCCGAAGACCCCGACGGCGCGCTGCGCACCTGCACCACGCTGCGGCCCGGCCGCGCCGACCGCTCTCCCTGCGGCACCGGATCGAATTCCAACATGGCGGCGCGGCACGCGCGCGGGCGGGCGCGGCCCGGCGACGTGGTCACCTCGCGCTCGATCATCGGCGGAGAGTTCCGCACCGAATTCGTGGCCGAAACCACGGTCGGCCCCTACCCCGCCACCCGCAACCGGGTGTCGGGACAGTGCTGGATCTATGGCCTCAGCCAGATCGGGCTGGACCCGACCGACCCGTTCCCGCAAGGCTTTACCCTGTCCGACACCTGGGGCGGCTGATGGACCAACTGGGCTTCATCGGCACCGGGACGATCACCGCCGCCCTGGTGCAGGGCATCCGGGCCTCGACCTGGCGCGACAGGCCGATCCTGCTGTCGCCGCGCAACGCCGCGACGGCGGCGCAGCTGGCCGGCCGCTTTCCAGGCGTCACCATTGCCGCCTCGAACCAGGAGGTCGCCGACCGCGCGGGCCTTTTGGTCCTGGCCGTGCGCCCGCAGGTGGCCGAGCCGGTCCTTCGCAGCCTGCGCCTTGGCCCCGGCCACCGGGTAATCAGCCTGATCGCGGGGTTGGATCACCAGACGGTCGCCGACTGGACCGGCGCGGGACAGGTCTGCCGGGCGATCCCGCTGCCCTTCGTCGCCGAGGGCCGCGACGTCACCCCCGTCTTCCCGCCGCACCCCGAGGCGCTGGCGCTGTTCGACGCGATCGGGCGGGCGCTGCCGGTGGCGGACAGAACGGCCTTCGACACCTTCGCCACCCTCAGCGCGCTGATGGGCAGCTACTTCGGCATCGCCGAAATCGCCTCCGGCTGGGCCGAGCGGCAGGGCCTGCCGCGCGACCAGGCCCGCACCTACCTTGGCCGCCTGTTCGCCAACCTGGGCGAGGTGCTGCGCGCCGCCCCGCTGGACATCGAACGCCTGCGCACCGACCATTCCACCCGGGGCGGCCTGAACGAACAGCTGTTCGACGACTTCCGCACCCAAGGCGGCGATGCCGCCCTGCACCAGGCGCTGGATGCCGTGCTGGCCCGGGTGCGACAGGGCTAGGCCCGGCAGGCGCAGGGTGACCTTGACCTGCGGCGGGCGGTCGCGGTTTCGGCCGGCAGATGCGCGGCGCAAGGCGCCTTCAGCGGGGTCCGCAGGTCGGGGCGGGGCCCGGGCGGGCTAATGCCGCAGCACCTCGGCCAGAAGCGGGTTGGGATAGCGGCGGTGCAGGGTGACGGCGATGAAGGTCTCACCGATTCCGGGCAGGCCGGCCAGTTCGACCAGCGCGCCCGACCGCAGTTCGTCCTGCACCACGATCGGCGGGATGATCGCCAGCCCGGCATCGGCCCGCGCCAAGAGCCGGATCATCGCCATGTCGTCGGCCTCGGCAGCGATGATGGGGGCGACCCCCAGCCGGGCCGCCAGCGCATCGAAGGCCGCGCGCAGGGCGGTTTCGCGCGTGGGCAGGATCAGCGGCTGATCGGCCAAGAGGTCGCGCAACGGGCGCGGCGCCGCCCCGGCACGGGCGGGCGTGCCGATCAGGCCGACCGGCTGTTCGTCCAGCCGATGCACCAGCCAGGGGCTGG
>JAGPCN010000165.1 GCA_018058035.1 Fuscovulum sp. | reverse complement strand
GATGCCATGGGCCGGCTGGTCGGCATGAACAGCCAGATCGCCGATGGCAGCCGGATGTTCGTGGGCATCGCCTATGCGATCCCGGCGGGCGACCTGGACCGGATCGTGACCGGGCTGATCGACGAAACCCTGCCCGCTTTCCCGTCGCTGGGCCTGCAGGCGCGCGCCGTCGACCGCAAGGTGGCCGAAATGCTGGGCCTGCCGGCCGAGGGGCTGCTGGTGGATGGCGTGCTGGGCGGCAGTCTGGCCGATGCGGCGGGGCTTAAGGCGGGCGACGTGATCCTGTCGGTGGACGGGGTGGCGATTGCCGAGGCCGGTGAGTTCGCCTTTCTGATCGAGGCCGCGCTGGCGGCGGGCGAAACCCGGCTGGGCCTCCTGCGTGATGGCCAGCCGGTCGAGGTGGCGCTGTCCTTCACCGCCGCCGAAGAGGACGGCCCCGCCATCGGCGTCAAGGTGCGCGACCTGGACCTGAGTGCCGAACCCGAGCGGATCGCCAGCTACTCGCTGGGTGCCCTGGGCGTGATGCTGGATGCCGAGGGCCGGGTGAAGGAGGTGACCGAGAACTCTCCGGGCCTGTTCGCCGGGCTGGGCCGCGGCGACCGCATCCTGGCGGTGAACGGCGCGACGATGGACGCCGAGGGCCTGAAGGCGCTGGAGATCACGGCGGCGACGATGCTGCTGGTCGAGGCGCCGGATGGGTCGACGCGGCACATCTTCCTGGACCCCTGGGGCGGTGCCGATGGCATCCGGCCGGTGGGCGGTGCGAATGTGCTTGACCCCGACGTGATCTCGTTCTGAACCTTTGGCCCAGCACGAGGCACGAAGATGACCCCGCAAGACCGCATCCTGATCGTCGAGGACGATGCCGAAACCGCCGCCGCCGTGGCCGATGTGGTGCGCGAGCTGGGCTGCACCCCGGTTCACCGCGCCACGCTTGAGGAAGGCGTGGCCGAGGCGGCGGGGGATTACCGGGTGATCGTGCTGGACCGGATGCTGCCGGGCGGCGACGGTGTCGAGGCGATGGCGCGCATCCGGGCAGGGGGCGCGCGGGCGCTGATCCTGGTCCTGTCGGCCCTGGGCCGCGCCTCGCAGCGGGTCGAGGGACTGGAGAAGGGGGCGGACGACTACCTGCCCAAGCCCTTTGAGCCGGAAGAGCTGCGCGCGCGGCTGCGGGCGCTTTTGCGCCGCGGCACGATGCAGGTGCTGGACAACGACCTGCTGGCGTTCGGCGACCTGGAGATCAGGCTCAAGGCGCGCACGGTGCATGTGCGGCGCACCCATGTGTCGGTCAGCCCGAAGGAGTTCGAGCTGATCACCTATTTCGCCCGCAATGCAGGCCAGGTGGTGACGCGGATGCAGCTTCTGGAAAACGTCTGGAACCTGCATTTCGACCCCGGCACCAATGTCGTCGATGTGCATGTCGGCCGGTTGCGCCGCAAGCTTGAGGACGCCGGCAGCCACGCCATCCAGACCGCCCGGGGCGAGGGTTACATCTTTGCGCCCCTGCCCGGCGGGGCGGCGGGGTGAGCGGCACTCCGCAGGATGAACGCCCGCTGAAGGCGCGGGCGACCTGGCGGCTGGCGGCGGTGATGGCAGCGGCGGTGGCCGCGCTCGCGCTGCTGGCGATGGGGTTGCAGTATCGGCTGGTGGAGACCCGGCTGATGCAGGCGCAAAGGGCGCTGTTGTCGGCAGACCTGGATGGCTTTGCCGCGCTGTATGATCAGCGCCGGATCATCGCGCTGCGCGAGGCGATTGCGCTGCGGGCGGATACGGGCGCGGATGAGATGCTGGTGCTGATGGACCGGCAGGGGCAGGTTCTGGCCGGGACTTTGGCCAGTTGGCCCAAGGGGCTGGAGCAGGCGGGGCAGGGCTTCACGGTGGACCCGGCGCAGGAGATGCAGCATGACGGCGCTCGCTGGCTGGTGGTGGCGCGCGAATTGCCGGGGGGGTTTCCGCTGCTGGTGGGCCGGTCGCTGGCGCCGGTGGATGATACGCTGGCGGCGCTGCGGAGGGGGATGCTGGGGCTGCTGGCGGCGGTGTTGGCGGTGGCGGCGGGCACCGGCTGGCTGGCGGCAGCCTGGGTGATGCGGCGGATCGGGCGGGTGAACGCGCTGGCCGACCGGGTGGCGGCGGGCGATCTGTCGGCGCGGCTGCCGGGGCCGCGCGCGCCGGATGAATTCGGCCTGCTGGAAGCGCATGTCCATGCCATGCTGGACCGGATCGAAAACCTGAACCGCGCCACGCATCACCTGTCGGACACCATCGCGCATGAACTGCGCACGCCCTTGAACCGGATGCTGCAAAGGCTGTCGCGGCTGGGCGGCGATGCCGAAGAGGTCGCCGCGCTGAAGGACGAGATGCGCGGCACGGTGCGGATGTTCGATGCCCTGCTGGACATCAGCCGGGCCGAGGCCGACCAGGGCACGGGCGGCGGTCTGGTGCCGGTGGACCTGTCGGCGGTGGCCGCAGAGGTCTGGGAGCTGTACGAGCCTTTGGCCGAGGACAAGGGGCTGCTGCCTGTCGCCGAAGTTGCGCCGGGGCTGATGGTGCTGGGCGACCGGACGCTGATTGCGCAGGGGCTGGCGAACCTGATCGACAATGCGATCAAGTATTGCGCGCCGGGCGACCCCCTGGCGCTGACGGTTTTCGCCGAGGGCGGGCGGCACGTGGTGCGGCTGGCCGATGGCGGCCCCGGCCTGCCGCCCGAAATGCGCGACGGCGCGTTCGAGCGGTTCACGCGGGCCGAACGCGACCGGGCGCGCGGCATTCGGGGGCATGGCCTTGGGCTGGCTTTGGTGCGCGCCATCGCGGCGCGGCACGGCGCGCGGCTGACCCTGCCGCAGGTGGCGCGCGGCCTGACGGTCGAGATCGCCTTTCCCCCGATGCCGCCGGGCTAGGCGCCCCCGCGATGACAAATGCCGTCACCGGCCCCGCAGGACCTTTGCCGGACTTGTGCCATGCCCACGCGCGGATATCTTGGCGCCATGTTCACCCGGCTTTCATATGCATTTCCCCTTTGTCTCGCGGTTGCGGCCCCGGCCTGGGCCGAGACGCGCGCGGTGATCGTGGGCGTGTCGGATTACCTTGTGCTGGACGCCGACCTGAAGGGGCCGTCCGCCGACGCCGCGCTGATGGCGGAAACGCTTCTGGCGCGCGGGCTGGACCCTGCGGCGGTGACGGTGCTGGCGTCTTCGGTTGACGGGCTGCCGGCGGGCGTGACCACGGGCCAGCCGACGCGGGACGAAATCCTGGCAGCCTTGCAGGCCGCCAGTGCGGCCTCGGCCTCCGGCGATACGGTGGTGTTCTATTTCTCGGGCCACGGGTCTCAGGCCCCCGATGCCAGCGGAGACGAAGGCAGCGGCCATGACGAGATCCTGCTGCCCGCCGATGCGGCGGGTTGGAAGGGCGCCATCGGCGCGGTGGAAAACGCGCTGGTGGACGACGAGTTGCAGGCGTGGGCGCAGGCGCTGATGGACCGCGGCGTCAAGGTCGTGGGCCTGATCGACGCATGCCATTCCGCGACCGGGTTCCGCGCGATTGGCGGCGAGGGCGTGGCCCGCGTGCTGGACCCCGAGGTGCTGGGGATACCCAACGATGCGGCCTCGGCCCCGGCCACGGCGGCGCTGGAGCTGACGGGGGACTATGTATTCCTGTATTCCTCGCAGTCCGACGAGCGGTCGTTCGAATATCCCTATGGCGAAGATGGCCTCTGGCATGGCGAGTTCACGCTGAGGCTGGCGCAGGTTCTGGCGGCGGCGCCGCAGGCCAGCTGGCGGCAGGTTCTGGACGCGGCGACGGATGCGATGGTGCAAGGCCCCGCGCGGCAGATGCCCGAGGGCGAAGGCCCGCTGCTGGACGCGCAGGTCTTTGGCACCGGCACCGCCGAGCCGCGCTTTGCGCTGGCGGGCGACCGGGTCGAGGCGGGCCTGTTGCAGGGGCTGGAGCCGGGGGCCGAGCTGGCGCTTTTTGCGGCTGGCGCGGGAGGCGAACCCTTGGGGTATGTCACGGTCGCCAAGGCTGATGCGCGCAGCGCCACGGTGACGGGCGACATTCCCGCCGGTGCGGCCTGGGTCGAACTGTCGGCCGCGGCCCCGGCGAAACCCCTGTCGCTGGCCGCGCCGGTGCGGGCGGACGAAGCCGACGGGCAGGATTACGCGGGGTGGGAGGCGGCGCTGCCGGCCCCCGGCGCCGACCCGGACCTGGTGCCGATCCTGGTGGACGGAACAGTTGCGCTGGCCAATGCCGATGGCGTGCTGGACCCCGAGGGGCCCGGCTCTTCCCCGCGCATCCTGCGGGAGGAGGGCGAGACCGAGGCCGAGGCGGTGGAGCGCGCGCTGGAGATCGCCGCCCACGGATTGCGTTTGCGGCAGACGCTGGCGGGGGCTGCCAAAGGCCGCGGGCTGACCGACAAGCCGGTGATCGAGATGGCGATCGAGCGCCGCCCCGCTGCGGTGACGGCCGAGGGCTGCGGCAAGGCCGGCCCCGGTGCGCCCGCCGATCCAGGCCAGGGCGTGGCGCCTTGCGACCAGCTGTGGCTGACGCTGACCAACCGCTCGGGCAAGGCGCAGGATGTCAGCGTGCTTTACTATGCCACCGATTTCACCGTCTCGCCGATCTGGCCGCACTCGAACCTGGCGAACCGTCTGCAACCGGGCGAAAGCGTGACGGTCGGCTTGCAAATCGACCCGGGCAGCCAGGCTGGGCTTGAGGAGATCTGGGTGCTGGCGGTGCCGGAAGAGGATGAGGGCGGCCGCATCGACCTGACCCGGCTGTCGACGCCGCAGATGACGCGCGCCTATGCCGGGGCCTCGTCGGATATGGCTTTGTGGATCGAAGGCCGTATGATCGACCCCGCAGAGGCCGCCAGCCGCGGCTTTTCCCTGAAACCTGCCCCCCTGGTGATGATCCGCCAGGTGGTGCGATTGCAGCGCGGCGAAGAATGAGCCCCGCATTTGTCATGGAGATATAGAATGAGACAGCGGATTATCTCGACCATCCTTGCCGCGGCGCTGGGTCTTGGCGGTGCCGCCGCACTTGCGCAGGGGGATATCGCCCCCTTCTTCGCCGAATCCGGCAAGAAGGCCGACAGCCCCTATGGCTTTGCCGAAAGCGGGAAAAAGGCCGACCGCGCGGCGGCGGCGACCGATGCGGGCGGCAAGGTGATCGGCGGCGAAGTGGCGGCCGATGGCGCCTGGCCCTGGCAGGTGGCGCTGGTGGTGGCCGGGCAGCCGGTGTCGACCGACACGCAATTCTGCGGCGGCAGCCTGGTGCTGGACACCTGGGTGCTGACGGCGGCGCATTGCGTCCACATGCAGGACGACCAGGGCAATTGGTCCGACCTGGACCCGCGGGCGATCTCGGTCCTGGCGGGCACCAACAAGCTGGACGGGTCGGGCGACGTGATCCCGGTGGAAAAGATCGTCCGGCACCCGTCCTATCTGGGCACCCAGTTCGACTATGACATCGCGCTGATCAAGCTGGCCCGCGCGCCCAAGGTGCCCTTCAAGACGGTCGAGGTGCCGGATGCCGATTTCGGCAACGTGCTGAACCAGCCCGGCGTCACCACCGTCGTCACCGGCTGGGGCCTGCAGAACGGCGCCCAGCCCTCGCCCGAGCTGCGGCAGGCGCAGATCCAGATGCTGGACCGCGAGCTGTGCAACAACGCCATGATGGAGGCCCGCGCCGAAGAGGCCGCCAAGGGCTTTTCCTATGCCGCCGAGGTCTTTGCCCTGAACGAGGCCGACGCCTATGCGCTGTGGGACGAACTGGTCGCCAAGGCGCCGATGCCGATGAGCGAGAACATGATCTGCTCGGGCACCTTCGAGGGCGGCAAGACCTCGTGCAACGGCGATTCGGGCGGGCCGCTGGTGGTGCCGCTGGAAGACGGCAGCTACATCCAGGCCGGGATCGTCAGCTGGGGGCTGACCGCGGCCTCGGGCAAGGGCTGCGAGGAACAGGCGATGTTCTCGGCCTATACCAACATCGCCAAGTTCGTGCCCTGGCTGAACGAGGTGCTGTCCTCGACCCCCTGACGGCCCCCGCGGCCGCAACCGATGGGGCCCCTGTCCGCACGGCGGGCGGGGGCCCTGTCATTTGCGGTGGTCAGACCAGCTCTTCCCACAGTGCGCGCATGGCGGGCTGGGCCTTGATCTGGCCGATCCGGTCCTGCCACAGCCGCAAGGAACGGTTGCGCAGCCGTCCCAGCAGCCCGCCCGAGGCACGGTCCAGCTGCCGCAGTTCCGAGCGGATCGCATCGGCCAGGCTGGCCAGGGTGCGGTCTTCCTGGTGGTTGACGTTGCGCTTTTTCCAGTAGTCCAGCGCGATGGCCCGGTCGGGGTGCGACGACGACCCGCGCGCCGATTTCATCAGGAAGCTGTCGCTGTCCTTGACCATGTAGTGGTTGACCTGGGCCAGGCGGTAGGGGTCGGGGTCGGTGACCTGAAAGCCGCGGACGGTGACCTCTTCGATCCGGCGGCCCGATCCGTTGCGGATGATCCGGTCGCCGGTGGCCGGCCGCTTGGGCATGTGGATGCCGGGCAGTTCATAGCGGTCGGTGCGGAACAGCGTCTTGACCGGCATCGGGTGGCGCGCGGGCAGGGTGATTTCGTTCGCAAGCGTGAAGCGTTCGGTCACCATGCGGTTGTCCAGTTCGCGCAGGTGCGAGCTGCCGAACACCCGCCAGTTCAGCCGGACCTCGTCGGCATCCTCGACCGCGGCGATCAGGTCCTGGACGCGGCCCTGGCCCGTGTTGACCCGCAGGAATTCATCGCCATCCAGCGCCATGCACCAGCGCGCCGCCGCATAGTCGGGCAGCCGCGCCGCGCGGCGATAGGCGCGGTTCTGGAAGGCCGCGCGCAGGCCGGGCTTGCGGAAGTTGTTGTTGAAGTAGCGGATCACCCCCATCTCGGACAGCGCGTGCAGCGTCTTTTCGGTGGTGTCAAAGCTGTTGTTCTGGAACACCACGATGTCGGTAAAGCCGATCATCCGGTGATAGCCGATCCATTCCAGGATGTTGGGGCCTTCGTCCTTGACCGTGGTCACCAGCATGACCCGGTCGCCGCCCGCGGGGGTGCGTTCCATCTGCCTGTCCTTGCCTCATGCGCCCCCTGATTTCCTGGCCGGGGGCTTCATTGCGCGGAATCATGGGGGCAGCGGGGCGGGGCGGGCAAGGGCCTTGGCGGCGCGGCGCCACCGGCATTCGGCGTGGCGTGGCCGTGGCGACACGGCGGAAACGGCGGGGCCCGGACCTTGCGGTCCGGGCCCCGAAACTGCAGCATGGCCTATGTAGTGGCCGTGGCGGTCAGTTCGTCATCAGGTAGTAGCTGTTGCGGCTGCGCCCGGCGTTTTCGACCGCGATGTAGAAGTAGCCGTCCCAGGCCGGGACGAAATCGCAGTAGACCGAGTCCGAGGGCGACACGTCATAGCAGATGACGTTGCCGTTCTCGTCGGTGATCACCACGTCCAGGTTGGCGTCGCCGTCGCCGGCCACCGCGACCTCGGCATAGGAGTTGCCGTAGAACGGCACTTCCCAGACGTCGACCTGGCCCGAGGGCAGGCGCGACAGCCACGACACCGCGCCGCCGATCCGCCCGCGCGAGCCTTCGGCCTGGGCGTCCTCGATCAGGCCCTTCAGGGTTTCGTCGTCGCCGGCCAGTTCCAGCGCCTTGGCGAACATCGCGTCGGCGGTGACGGGGGCATCGGCGGCGCCGTCCTCTTCGGACCCGGCGGTGCCGAAGGTGGTCACCATCGCCGGGCGCTCTTCGTCGTTCATCATCGGGGCCGGTGCGGCGGGGGCGCCAGGGGCGGCCTTGCGCCGGGCCAGCGCTTCCTGCTCGGAATACTCGATCGTCGCGGGGTCCAGCTTGCCGGGTTCCTTGGCATCGACGGTGGCGCCGGCGGCCAGCTTGGCCGCGGTCAGCACGGTCAGCGCATCGCCCGAGGCCACGCCCATCGCATAAAGTTCCTGCGCCATCGCCATGTCGGCGACCGCGCCGGGGGCGGCGGCGGCTTCGGCGCCAGAGTTCGGTCCGGTCTTGTCCTGAGCGATCACCGGCAGGGTCAGCGCCACCAGCGCGGTGGTGGCAAGGGTCAGGGAAAGCGCCTTGAGTTTCATGTCTTGTCCTATGCTTGGGCGACCCGCAGCCCGGGCCGGGATGGTGCGATGTTGGCACCGACGGAAGGGATTGAAAAGACAGGATGGCATGACAAATGCCGTCATCGCTGTCGCAGGGTCAGTTGGTCATCAGCCGGTAGCGGGCGGGGTCGGGGCCGGGATTGGACAGCGTGGCGGTGAACCAGCCGTTCCAGGCCGGGGTGAATGCGCAAAGGGCCGGGGCGGCGGCGCGGCAGACCTGGGCCCCGGTTTCGTCGGTGACGGTCAGGATCAGGGGGGCGCCTTCGGCGGTCAGGCCCAGTTCGGCGGGCAGCAGGCCGTTGAACGGGATGCGCCAGCTGTCGGATTGCCCGCCGTCCAGGGTGCCGGGCCGGACGTTCAGCCGCCCATGGGGGCGGTCGCGGCCCTGGCCGGCCTGCAGGTCGGCGGCGATGTCTTCCAGCCCGGGCACGCCCTCGGCCATCAGGACGGCCAGCGCCAGTGCCCGGGCGGTGGAGGCCGCGCCGGCCAGCGCGGCGGGGTCGGGGTCGGCGGCGTGATCGGGCTGCCAGCCGGTCGCGGCGCGCAGGGCGATGCCGCGGGCCAGCCGGACGGCGGTCAGCACGGCCAGCGGGTCGTCCTGCCGCACGCCAAGGGCATACAGCGCCTCGGCCATCAGGGCGCGGCGCACCACGCCGGGGGGCGCGGGGTCCGAGGGGGCAAGGTTCGGGCCTTGCGGCGCCTCGGCCACCGCGGCGGCGGCCAGCGCAAGACAAAGGGCAAGAGGGGCAAGCGGGCGCATGAACCTGTTCGGGCGGCGGTGTCGGGGGTGCAGCCTGCACCAGGACGGCGGCGGGGGGAAGGCGGGATTTCCGGCGCGGCGCGACCTCTTCCGGCGGCGCGGCTTTCACGCTAGCCAAGGCGCAGTGCAAAGGACCGACCGATGACCCAGATTCCCACCACCCGCGACATCCTGGCCCGGCTGATCGCCTTTGACACGGTGTCGTCGAACCCCAACCGGGCGCTGATCGACTGGGTGGCGGGGCTGTTGGCCGAGGCCGGCATCGCCAGCCGGCTGGTGGCGGATGCGGGCGGGGCCAAGGCCAACCTGTACGCCAGCGTCGGCCCTGCGGGGGGCGGTGGGGTGATGCTGTCGGGCCATACCGACGTGGTGCCGGTCGAGGGCCAGGCCTGGACCAGGCCGCCCTTTGCCCTGACCGAAGAGGGCGGGCGGTTCTATGGTCGCGGCACGGCGGACATGAAGGGCTTTGTCGCCTGCGCGATCCGGGCGTTGCTGCTGGCCGCGCGGCGCGACCTGGCAGTGCCGCTGCACCTGGCGCTGTCTTATGACGAAGAGATCGGCTGCATGGGCGTGCGGTCGCTGATCGAGGTGCTGGAGGCCGCGCCGCACCGGCCCCGGTTCTGCATCGTGGGGGAGCCGACGGGGATGCAGGTCGCCACCGGGCACAAGGGCAAGGTCGCGCTGCGCGCCACCTGCACGGGGCGCGAGGGGCATTCGGCGCTGGCACCGCTGGCCTTGAACGCGCTGCACCTGGCCGCCGATTTCATCGGCGTCTTGCGCGCCTTGCAGGCGCGGGTGGCGGCCGAGGGGCCGTTCGACGGCGACTATGACGTGGCCTATACCACGCTGCATGCCGGCAAGATGCAGGGCGGCGTGC
>JAGPCN010000164.1 GCA_018058035.1 Fuscovulum sp. | reverse complement strand
GCGCAATCGGTGATCCGGCGGATGCCGGTCGGCGAGACGGTGGTGGAGGCGATCCTTGACCTGGTGCGGGCCTGCCGTCCGGGCGAGCCGGAAGGGCGCGATCTGGCGGATTCGCTGTCCTGGGGGCCCGGCCCGCGTGCGGCACAGGCGCTGATGCTGATGGTGCGGGCACGGGCGCTTCTGGACGGGCGTCTGGCGCCTTCGGTCGGCGATATCGCCGATCTCGCGCAGTCGGTGCTGGTGCATCGGATGGCGCTCAGCTTCGCGGCTCGCGCAAGGGGCGAGACCCTGGCAGGCATCATCGCACGGGTCACGACCAAGACCCTGCGGCTTGAGGCGGCGGCGTGAGCATAGCCCCCCAGGCGTCTGACGGCGACCTTCGCACCCGTGCCGAGGCGCTGGGGCAGACCCTGCCGCCCCTCCTGGCCGAGGCCGAGATGCTGGCCTCGACCGTGATGATGGGCGAGCATGGTCGGCGCAGGGCGGGGCTGGGGGATGAGTTCTGGCAATACCGTCCGGCGCATCAGGGCGATTCGGCGCGGATGATCGACTGGCGGCGGTCGGCGCGCAGTGACGCGCATTTCGTGCGCGAACGCGAATGGCAGGCGGCGCAATCGGTGACGATCTGGGTCGATCCGGCGAAATCCATGTCCTTCACCGGCGACAGGTCCCGCGCGCCCAAATCGGACCGGGCGAAGCTTCTGGGCCTCGCGCTGGCCGTGCTGCTGTTGCGCGGCGGCGAACGGGTGGGCCTTGCGGGCCTTGCCACCCCCCGCGCCGGTCGGGCGCAGCTGCTGCGGCTGGCGGCGCGGCTGTCCGGGGATGAGGCGGGCGAGGATTATGGCGCTCCGGAAACCGAGGGGATGGTCGGCCACGGGCGCGGTGTCTTCCTGTCGGATTTCCTGGGCGATCTGGCGGGCATCGAGGCCGGCCTTGCCCGCGCCGCCGACCGGGGGGTCAAGGGCGTGCTGATCCAGATCCTTGATCCGGCGGAAGAAGATTTCCCCTTTGACGGGCGGACGATCTTTGAATCGATGGGTGGCACTCTGCGGCACGAAACCCAGCGGGCGGGTGATCTGCGGGCCCGCTACCTGGCGCGGCTGGCGGAGCGCAAGGACCGGCTGGCGCAGCTTTCCCGCGCGGTCGGCTGGCATTTCACCACCCATCACACCGGCACCCCGGCGCAGGCGGCGCTTCTCTGGGCCTATCTGGCGCTGGAAGGCGGGCGCTAGATGTTCACCCTCGGCCCCCTTGGCTTTACCGCCCCCTGGCTGCTCTTGGCGCTGATCGCGCTGCCGGTGCTGTGGCTTCTCCTGCGCGCCGTGCCGCCCGCGCCGATCCGGCGGCGGTTTCCCGGCGTGGCGCTGCTACTTGGCCTGAAGGACGAAGAGGCCGAGACCGACAAGACGCCCTGGTGGCTGCTTCTGCTGCGCACCCTGGCGGTGGGGGCGGTGATCCTGGGCTTCGCCGGGCCGATCCTGAACCCCGACGCCCGTGTGCCGGGGACCGGGCCCTTGCTGATCGTCGTGGACGGCGGCTGGGCCGATGCCCGCGACTGGCCGCAGCGCGTGGCCAAGGTCGAGGCGCTGGTGGGCGAGGCGGGGGCGGCGGGCCGCACCGTGGCCGTTGCCCGCCTGACCGATGCGCCGGAGGCGGTGGCGTTCCAGACCGCCGAGGCCTGGGCGGGCCGGGCGGCGGGCTTGCAACCGCAGGCCTGGGCCCCGTCCCGCTTTGCCGACTGGGCCAAGGCCCTGCCCGAAGGCGGGTTCGAGACGGTCTGGCTGTCCGACGGGCTTGACCATCCGGGCCGGGCCGCGCTTGCGTCGGCCTTGCAGGCGAAGGGCGACCTGCGGGTGATCGAGAATCCGCGCCCGGTCTATGGCCTGCACCCCGCCGTCTTCGAGGATGGCAAGATCATGCTCCGCGCCAGCCGCGTTCCCGCGGGTGAGGCCACGTCGCTTGATGTCGTGGCGCAGGGCCCCGACCCGGCGGGGATCGAACGCGACCTTGGCCGGGTGACGCTGGATTTCGCCAGCGGAGCCGCCAGCGCCGAGGCCGCCTTCGACCTGCCGCCGGAATTGCGCAACCGCATCACCCGCTTCGCGCTGGAAGGCGCGCGCAGCGCCGGCATTGTCAGCCTGACCGATGACAGCCTGAAACGCCGCAAGATCGCGCTGATCCGCATGGGGCCCGAGCAGGAGACGCTGCAACTGCTGTCGCCGCTGCATTATCTGCGGCAGGGCCTGTCCCCCAGCGCCGACATCATCGAGGGCAACCTGATCGACACGCTGAAAGCGAACCCCGATGTGGTGATCCTGGCCGATGTGGCCGACGTGACCGAGGCCGAGCGCAAGGCGACGCTGGACTGGGTGGAAAAGGGCGGGCTGCTTCTGCGCTTCGCCGGACCGCTCCTCGCGGCCAGCGACATTTCCCGCACCGAGGAGGACCCGCTGATGCCGGTCCGCCTGCGCGAGGGCGGCCGCACGGTTGGCGGCGCGATGTCCTGGGGCGAGCCGAAGGCGCTGGCCCCGTTCCCCGAAGGCTCGCCCTTCTTCGGCCTCGTGCCGCCCGCCGATGTGGTGGTGCGCGAACAGGTGCTGGCCCAGCCGGACCCTGACCTTGCCGAGCGCACCATCGCCGCGCTGGATGACGGCACGCCGCTGATGACCCGCAAGGTGGCGGGGGCGGGGCAGATCGTGCTGGTGCATGTCACCGCGAACGCCGAATGGTCTTCGCTGCCCTTGTCGGGCCTCTTCGTGCAGATGCTGGAACGGCTGGCTGTCTCGACCAAGCCCGCAGCGCCGGGAACCGAGGATCTGGCGGGCCAGACCTGGGTGCCGGAAGTGGTGCTGGACGCCTTCGGCCAGACCTCGGACGCGGGCGACCTGCCGGGGGTCGAGGGCGAGGTGCTGGCAAAGGCGGTGGCGATGGGACCCTCGGCAGAGCATCCGCCCGGCCTTTACGCCGGGGCCGACCGCCGGGTGGCGCTGAATGCGGTCGGGACCGAGACCGAGCTGACGCCGATGGTCTGGCCCTCCGGCGTGCCGGTCGACCGGTTGGAAGCGCGGGCGGTGCAGGCGCTGAAAGGGCATTTCCTGACCTTCGCGACAGTGCTCCTGCTTCTCGACGTGCTGGCCGCGCTCTGGCTTGCAGGCCGGTTGCGCGGGATGATGCGGGCCGCCGCCGTGCTGGCGGTGCTGCTGCTGGCGTCCCATCCTCGCGGCGCGCTGGCGCAGGACGACGGGCCGAAACCCGGCGACGATTTCGCGATCGAGGCGACGACGGCGGTGGTCCTGGGCTATGTCCTGACCGGCGACCCGAAGATCGACGAGATGTCGCGGGCCGGGCTTCTGGGCCTCTCCGACAAGCTGTGGCAGCGCACCTCGGTCGAGCCGATGATGCCGATGGGGGTCGATGTCGAGAAGGACGAGCTGGCCTTCTTCCCCTTCCTCTACTGGCCGGTTCCGGCGGGGCAGAAGGCGCTGTCGGATGCGGCCTATGCCAAGTTGAACCAGTATCTGCGCACCGGGGGCCTGATCCTGTTCGACACCCGCGACGCCGACATCACGGGCTTCGGCGGCGGCGTGACGCCCGAGGGCCAGACCCTGCAGGTGATCGCCTCCGGTCTCGACATTCCGCCGCTGGAGCCGATGCCGCCGGACCATGTGCTGACCCGGACCTTCTATCTGTTGCAGGACTTTCCCGGCCGCTATCAGGGCGGGCAGGTCTGGGTGGAAGCCGCGCCCAACGCCGAGGCCGAGGCGGCGGAGGGGATGCCGTTCCGCACCCTCAACGACGGGGTGACGCCGGTGGTGATCGGCGGCAACGACTGGGCTTCGGCCTGGGCGACGGATGAGAACGGCATGCCGCTGGTCCCCATCGGGCGCGGTTATGCGGGCGAACAGCAGCGCGAGATCGCCTATCGCTTCGGGATCAACCTGATCATGCATGTGCTGACCGGCAACTACAAATCCGATCAGGTCCATGTGCCCGCCCTTCTGGAAAGGCTGGGGCAATGACCGCCGCGCTTGTCTTCGCGCCGCTGGTCGGCTGGGGGCTGATCTACGCCCTGGCCGGGGTGGCGCTGGTGCTGGTTGCGCTGGCCTTGTGGCGCGGGCTGTCCGGCTGGTGGCTGCGCGCGCTGGCGCTGGCGGCGCTGGTGCTGGCGCTGGCGAACCCGGCCTTGCAGCAGGAAAAGCGGCAGAACCTGTCCGACATCGTGATCCTGGTGGTGGACGACAGCGCCAGCCAGTCGCTTGGCGACCGCAAGGCGCAGACCAAGGCCGCCGTGGCGGCCGTGCAGGCCGAAATCGCGCTGATGCCGGACACCGAGCTGCGCATCCACCATGTCGGCGATGGCGTGGAAGATACCGGAACGCTGGCCCTGACCGCGCTCTCGGAGGCGCTGGCCGAGGAACCCCGCGCACGGGTGGCAGGCGCGATCCTGATCACCGACGGGCGGGTGCATGATCTGGGCGTCGTCCCGAACCTGCCCGCTCCGCTTCAGGTGCTGCTCACCGGCAGGCAGGCCGACTGGGACCGCCGCATCGTCGTGAAGAACGCCCCGGCCTTCGCCATCATCGGCGAGGAATTCAAGCTGGAGCTGAAGGTCGAGGATATCGGCGCCCCTCCGAACCTCGGCCCCGAGGTCGACCTGACCATCGCCGTCGATACCGAGGAGCCCGTTACCTACACCGTCGCGCTGAACCAGGATCTCGAACTGCCCGTCACCCTGCCGCATGGCGGGGCGAACGTGCTGCAATTCAGCGTCGCCCCGGTCGGGGGCGAGATCACCGACCGTAACAATGCGCTCGCCGTGCAGATCAACGGGGTGCGCGACCGGCTGCGGGTGCTTCTGGTTTCGGGCGAGCCCCATGCCGGTGAACGGGTCTGGCGCAACCTGCTGAAATCCGACGCCGCGGTGGATCTGGTGCATTTCACCATCCTGCGCCCGCCGGAGAAGCAGGACGGCGTGCCGGTCGATGAACTTTCCCTCATCGCTTTCCCGACCCGCGAACTCTTCGTCGAGAAGATCAAGGAATTCGACCTGATCATCTTCGACCGCTACCGGATGCGGGGCATCCTGCCGATGTCCTACATCGAGAACGTGGTCAATTATGTCCGCGAAGGCGGCACCGTGCTGGTCGCCGCCGGACCGGAATTCGGGGCGGTGGACAGCCTCTACCGCTCGCCTTTGGCCGAGATCCTGCCGGTCGCGCCGACCGCTCAAGTGATCGAACAGGGCTTCCGCCCGAAGATCACCGACCTCGGCCGCCGCCACCCGGTCACGGAAGGGCTGGAGAAGGAAGCCCCCGAAGGCGGTTGGGGCCGCTGGTTCCGCCAGATCGAGGTCGAGCAGACCGCCGGGCAGGTGCTGATGTCCGGCCCGCATGATCTGCCGCTTCTGGTGTTGAACCGGGTCGATCAGGGCCGGGTCGCGGTGCTTGCCTCGGATCAGGCCTGGCTCTGGGGCCGGGGCTATGAGGGCGGCGGGCCGCAGCTGGAACTGCTGCGGCGGCTGGCGCACTGGATGCTGAAAGAGCCTGAGCTGGAGGAAGAAACCCTGACCGCCGAGGTGAAGGGTGAGGCGATGACCATCACCCGCCGGACTCTGGCCGAGGAAGAACCGGGGCCGGTCACGATCACCGCGCCGGACGGGACGGTGACGGAACTGGCGATGCCGCTGGCCGCGCCGGGCCGCTACGAGGCGGGGTTCATGGCGCCGATGCTGGGGCTGTACCGGCTGGAACAGGGCGACCTGACCCGGGTCATCGCCGTCGGCCCGGCAACGCCGCGCGAATTCGTCGAGACCATCGCCTCGGGCGCGGACCTCGCCCCCTTGGCCGAGGCGACGAAGGGCGGCGTCACCCGGCTGGAACCGGGCAATCCCGACATCCGCGCCGTCGCCGAGGGCCGTGTCGCGGTGGGTCGCGGCTGGATCGGCATCACCCCGCGCGAGGCCTATCTGACGACCGAGGTGAACGTGGTGCCCTTCCTGCCCGCCTGGGCCTGGCTGGTGCTTGCCGCAGGTCTGGCCGTGATTGCCTGGCTGATCGAAGGCCGCAGGGGCGCGAAGGCGGGGTGAGGCGAGCGACCTACGGCTCGCGTGACAGGATCACCTGGCGTGAATGGCTCGCGAACTCGCGCCGGATCAGGATGCCGGTTGCCAGCACAGTGCCCGCCAGCAGGCCCCAGGGTCCCAGAAGCCAGCCAAGAGCGGCCAGCGCATAGTAGATCGACCGCAGCCCCCGGTTGAAGCTTTTCGCCGCCGAGATGTTGATCTCTGCCGCCTGGCCCGCGCGGTGGAAGGCCAGGGGATCGTCGGGGTCGTTCGGAACGGCGGCCATCAGGATCGAGCAATAGCCGAACAGCCGATGCGCCCAGACGAATTTCAGCAGTGCATTGGCCAGGAACATGATCACCGGCAGCATCTTCACCGCAACCTCGGGACCGCCGGAAAGCGGCAGCTCGTCGGCCAGCCGCTGCACCGCCGCCGCATTGCCGATCACCGCCACCCCGCCGCCGATGGCGATCATGCAGGCGCTGGCGAAGAAGGCCGTGCCCTGCCGCAAGCTGTCGATCAGCGTGGCGTCGAAGATGCGGGGCTGGCGGGTGACGAAGGTCCGCATCCAGTCGCGCCGGTACTCCTCCATCGCCCAGGACACCGAGGGCAGCGACCGGGGCGGGTGTTCGCTGGCCCAGCCCGCCGTGAGCCAGGACAGAAGCAGCAAGCCCAGCATGGCAAGGTCGAACGGCGGGATGGCACCAAGGTTCATCATCATGCGGCGAGCCTAGAGACGGGGTTTCTTCTTGTCAGCAGGAAGAATTGGTTATAAATTTTTACCACTCAGAGAGGATCGCCATGGATATGCCAGTGCCGGATGCCGGGGTGATCGTGCGAAAGGCGCGGATCGTGGCTCGGCTGCGCGCGGTGCTGCCTGCCGACGCGGTGATCGACGCCCCCGAGGAACTGCGCGTCTACGAATGCGACGCGCTGACTGCCTACCGCTGCCCGCCACTGGTCGCCGTGTTGCCCCGCACGACAGCAGAGGTCGCGGCCGTGCTGCGCCTCTGCCGGGAGGAAGGCGTGCCGGTGGTGCCGCGCGGATCGGGGACCAGCCTTGCCGGGGGGGCGATGCCGACCGCCGACAGCGTCATTCTGGGTGTCGCACGGATGAATGCCGTGCTGGAAACCGACTATGACAACCGATTCATCCGGGTGCAGTCCGGGCGCACCAACCTGTCGGTCTCGGGCGCGGTCGAGGCCGAAGGGTTCTTCTACGCTCCCGATCCCTCCAGCCAGCTGGCCTGCGCCATCGCCGGGAATATCGCGATGAACTCGGGCGGGGCGCATTGCCTGAAATACGGGGTGACGACGAACAACCTTCTGGGCGTGACGCTGGTGCAGATGGACGGCACCGTGGTCACTTTGGGCGGGCCTTGGGGCGAGCTTGCGGGACTGGACCTCCTCGGCGTGGTCTGCGGGTCCGAAGGCCAGCTGGGCGTGGTGACGGAAGCTGTCTTGCGCATCCTGCCGAAGCCCGAAGGTGCGCGGCCGGTGCTGGTGGGGTTCAACAGCAATGAGGTTGCGGGGGCCTGTGTCGCCGCCATCATCCGCGCGGGGCTGCTGCCCGTCGCCATCGAGTTCATGGACAGCCCCTGCATCCGCGCGACCGAGGCTTTTGCGAAAGCGGGCTACCCGGATTGCGAGGCGTTGCTGATCATCGAGGTCGAGGGATCGGAGGCTGAAATCGCCGAACAACTCGCCCGGATCAAGCAGATCGCCCTGGCCCACGACCCGGTGGAATTCCGGGAAGCCGAGGACGAGGATCAGGCGAAACGTATCTGGCTGGGGCGGAAGTCAGCCTTCGGCGCGATGGGGCAGATCAACGATTACATGTGCCTGGACGGAACCATTCCGGTCTCCAGCCTGCCGCATGTGCTGAAACGCATCGGCGAGATGAGCCGGCAGTTCGGGCTGGATGTGGGCAACGTCTTCCACGCGGGCGACGGCAACATGCATCCCCTGATCCTGTTCGACGCGAACATGCCGGGTGATCTGGAAAAGTGCGAGGCTTTCGGGGCGGAAATCCTGAAACTGTGTGTGGAAGTCGGCGGTTGCCTGACCGGCGAGCATGGCGTCGGCATCGAAAAGCGCGAGCTGATGACGGTGCAATTCGCGCCCGAAGACATGGAGGCGCAGATGCGGGTGAAGGATGTGTTCGACCCGAACTGGCTGCTCAATCCGGCGAAGGTGTTTCCGTTGGCAGTGTCCGAAACCCGGCGCGCCGGATGACATCTAAAAATTTTCGCGAAAATTTTTAGATCACGGAGGGAAGATGCGACCGACGACCGAAAGGGAACTCGCAGAGGCGGTGGCGGGCGCGTCCGGTCCCTTGCTGCTGCGCGGCGGGGGAACGCGGACGCTTGGCCCTGCGGTCGGCGAAGTGCTGGAAACCGGCGGCCTGTCCGGCGTGGAGTTGTACGAGCCCGGCGCGCTGACTCTGGTGGTCCGGGCGGGCACGCCGCTGGCCGAAGTGGAGCGGGTGCTGGCAGCCGAACGGCAGCGGCTGGCCTTCGAGCCGCCCGATCTGCGCGGCCTTCTGGGGCGTGAAGGCGTGTCGACCATCGGCGGCGTGGTGGCGGCCAATGCCTCCGGCCCGCGCCGGGTGCAGGTCGGGGCCTGCCGCGACGCCTGTCTGGGGGTGCGCTTCGTCGACGGCTCCGGGACGGTGATCAAGAACGGCGGGCGGGTGATGAAGAACGTCACCGGCTATGATCTGGTGAAGCTGCTGGCGGGCAGCCGGGGCACGCTCGGGGTCATCAGCGAGGTCAGCTTCAAGGTGCAGGCGCTACCCGAGGCCGAGGCGACGCTGATCGTCGAGGGGTTCGGCGACGAGGCGGGGCTTGCCGCCCTGCGCGCCGCCCTGGGGTCGCCCTTCGATGTCTCGGGGGCCGCGCGGCATACCGGGCGCAGCCTGATCCGGGTCGAGGGCATGGCGGGGTCGGTCGCCTATCGCGTGGCGCGTTTGCGCGAGAGGATCGGCGGCGAGGTGACGCTGGCCGAGGGGGCGGCCTCGGCGGCGCTCTGGCGCGAAGTGCGGGACGTGGTGCCGTTGCAGGGCCAGCCGGGCGAGATCTGGCGCATCGCCACCCTGCCCACCGCCGCTGCCGGGATCGTCGCGCGGCTGGAGGCTTCGGCGGTCTGGGACTGGGGCGGGGGGCTGGTCTGGCTGCTGGTTGAGCCGGGGCGCGGGGCCGAGGTCGCGGCGACCGTGGCAGGCCGGGGCCATGCCACGCTGGTCCGGGGCCAGGGCGGTCCGGTTTTCCCGCCCGAAGCGCCGGAGGTGACGACACTGGTCGCGGGCCTGAGGGCGAAGTTCGACCCCAGGGGAATTCTCAACGCCGGGATGATGGGCTGATGCAGACGAATTTCACCCCTGAACAGTTGCAGGACCCCGGCATCGCCCGCGCGAACCAGATCCTGCGCTCCTGCGTCCATTGCGGCTTCTGCACCGCGACCTGTCCGACCTATCAGGTGCTGGGCGACGAGCTGGACAGCCCGAGAGGCCGCATCTATCTGATCAAGGACATGCTGGAAGCGGGGCGCCCGGCGGATGAGAAGACGGTCAAGCATCTTGACCGCTGCCTCTCCTGCCTGGCCTGCATGACGACCTGCCCGAGCGGCGTGCATTACATGCACCTGATCGACCATGCCCGCGCGCATGTCGAAAAGACCTACCGGCGGCCCCTGATGGACCGGCTCCTGCGCGCGGTGCTGGCGCGG
>JAGPCN010000376.1 GCA_018058035.1 Fuscovulum sp. | reverse complement strand
TCTGCCGCAGCCCGGCGATCATCCCCAGCGGAACCGCCACCAGCGCCGTCACCAGGATCGTCAACAGCCCCAGCAGGAACGACACCGGCGCCGCGGCCGAGATCATCGCCCAGACCGACCGGCCCGAAGTCAGCGAATTGCCGAAATTGCCGTGCAAGAGGTTCCAGATGTAGCTGGCGAACTGCACCAGGAACGGCCGGTCCAGCCCCGCCTCGGCCCGGATCGCCTCGATCTTCACCGGGTCATAGGCCACGTCGCCGGGGGCGCGCAGGAAGATCAGCTTGATCGGATCGCCCGCGCCGTAAAATGCCAGCGCATAGACCCCCAGCATGACCAGAAGGACCGAGGGCACCCAGATGATCAGACGGCGAAGGACATAGGCCAGCATGGCGGGCTTTCACGGATGGAAACGGGGCAAGGGTGATCCCCCTGCCCCGCAGGTTTCTTCCCGGATCAGGCGATGGTGATGGCCCAGGGCGCCACGACCTGCCAGTCAAGGTTCTTTTCCATGCCCTGCACGTTCGCATTGGCCCAGCGGCTCATGGTCTGCTTGTACCAGGGGATGAACATGAAGTCGTCGCGGAAGATCCGCTGCGCTTCCTGCGCCTTGGCCACCCGGTTCGGGTCATCCGCCGGCAGGGCCAGCGCCTCGGCGATCAGGGCATCGACCTTGTCGTTCTTGTAGCCGCCCATCTTGCCCTGCGCATTGCCCGAACCCGAGCCGATGGAGCCCGCAAGATAGCTGGCCGCGTCCGGCACCCGGGTGCCGACGTCGTCGCGGAAGATCTGGATCGCGTTCTGGTCAGGCCCGGAATACTGGTCCTGCTGCGGCTTCATGTCGACCGCCGAGATCCCCAGGGTCTGCCGCCACTGCTCGGCGATGTACTGCGCCGCGGCTTCGTTCGCGGGGCTGGAAATGCCGACGAACATGATCTTCGGCAGCTTTTCCGGCCCGCCATAGCTGCTGGCCGCCAACGCCGCCTTTGCCGCTTCGGGATCGAACGGATAGGGCACGAAGGCCGCATCATCCTCGCCGGGGACCGAGTTCATCACCGTGTCGGTCTTTTGGTGCGGCCCGTCGGGGAAGCTGGCCTTGATCAGCCCGTCGCGGTCGACCGCCAGGATCAGCGCCTCGCGCACCTTGGGGTCATCCATCGGCGCGCGGGTGGCGTTGAACCAGAAATGCTGGCTGGTCGGGATCGTCGGCCCACCGGCGAAATCAGCGCCCAGGTCAAGCACCATGGTCGAGGTGACCAGTTCGGTATGCGCCTGATATTCCCCGGATTTCAGCATTTCCGTCGCGGTCACGTTGTCTTCGACCGCGGTCAGCTCGATCCTCGCCAGCGCGGGCGCCGGGCCGAAGAAGTTCGGGTTCGGCACCCAGACGTTGGTGCCCGCATCCAGATCGACGCTTTCCAGCATGAACGGCCCCGAGGTCGCGCCGTTCGCGCCCAGGAACCAGTCGGGAACCTCGTTCCCGTCCGCGCCGCGCGCGACCGAGACCTTGACGATCGGCGCGATGTGGTTGGCCAGCCGCTGGAAGAAGATCGGGTCCGGCCCGGCCAGGGTGACGGTCAGTTCGCCCTCGCCCGCCACGATGCCCGAGATATCGGTGGCCGTGCCGTCCTTGACCGCCGCGTAGCCCGCAACGCCCGACAGCACCTGGTCGATGCGCTGGTTCTTGGTGGCGGGCATCGCCGACAGTTCCCAGCTGCCCTTCACATCCGCCGCGGTGATCGCCGAGCCATCGGCGAATTTCGCCTCAGGGTTCAGCTTCAGCGTCCAGACCGTGAAGTCGCCGTTCGGCGCCCATTCGGACAGGACATAGGGCTGGATCTCGCCCTTTTCGTTGAAATACATCGCGCTGGCGTTCCAGTAGGAATTCCAGCGGAACGGCACCCCGCCGCCGCGCAGCGGCGACCAGTCCTGGTTGAAGGCGGGGTTGATCGCCTTGAGCACCTGGCCATCCTGCGCCAGCACGATCCGCGCGCCCGGCCCCAGGGCCGTTGCGGCGACCACGGTGCCCAGGCCGAATTTCAGCAGGCCACGGCGCGTGACGGCAGCCTGCCCGGTAGTGATCTTGTCCATCTCTCTCCTCCCGAATGCGGCTTTCCGACCTCGTCCAAAGGGCCCCGGACCGGATTCGCCTCAGCCTAGACAAGACAACTTGGGGGCTTTCCTGTCAACTTGACAATTCCAGCATGACAAGTTGCTGACAGGCGCAACATCGGGTGGAACTTTCCGCGCCATCAGCATCCTGAAATCGTTCATATTTCTGGATAAGCCCCTCCAACCCGGCAAAATCCCGCCTTGACGACCCGGTTGACAACTTGTGAACTCAGACCACCCAGCAGCCGGGAATCGCCCATGCAAGCCGCCGAAACCGCCGAACTTTCCGCCGACCAAGTCGCCGCCCAGATGGACGGGCGCCTGCGCGCCGGCGCCGATGGACGGCTGCGCGCCTTCCTGCCGTCGCCCTGCATCCAGAACCATGCCGCGAACCTGGCCCTGCTGCCCGATGGCCGGCTGGCCTGCGTCTGGTTCGGCGGCACGATGGAGGGGATGGGTGACATCTCGGTCTGGATGTCCACCCTGGACGGCGAGCGCTGGCAGGCCCCGGTGCAGATGTCTGACGCGCCGGACCGGTCGGAACAGAACCCGGTGCTGTTCACCGCACCCGATGGCGCGGTCTGGCTGTTCCACACCAGCCAGCCCGGCGGCCGCCAGGACCTGTGCGAGATCATGGCCCGCGTCTCGACCGATGGCGGCACCAGCTTTGGCCCGCCGCGCCGGGTGGGCGACTTTCGCGGCATCTTCGTGCGCCAGCCGC
>JAGPCN010000003.1 GCA_018058035.1 Fuscovulum sp. | reverse complement strand
CAGGCTGTCACCCGGCTTGACCCACCACATGATCCGCCGCGCCACCAGCCCGGCAATCTGCACCACGGCGATCTGGCGGCCGTCCTCCATGCGGATGGCAATCGCATTGCGCTCATTGTCCACCGACGCCTTGTCAAGCGAGGCGTTCAGGAACTTGCCCGGCCGATAGGCCACTGCCGTGACCGTGCCCGCGATGGGCGCCCGGTTCACATGGCAGTTGAAGACCGACATGAAGACCGAAACGCGGGTCAGCGCCTCGGGGCCCATCCCAAGCTCGGCGGGCGGAACGGCGCGTTCGATCAGGCTGACCACGCCATCGGCCGGGCTGACCAGCAGGCCCTTGTTCACCGGCACCGACCGCTTGGGATCGCGGAAGAAGTAATAGCACCAGACCGTCAGCCCCAGCCCGATCCAGCCCAAGGGCTGCCACAGCCAGAACAGAACCAGTGTCACGCCCGCAAAGACGGGCACGAACTTCCACCCCTCGGGGTGCATCGGCTTCAGGAAGGTGTCGCGCATTCTCATGCGCGGCGGAATAGCGCTGCGGCGGGGTTTCGGCAATGGCAAAGGCTTCAGGCGGATGCGTCCCTTGCGGCCAGCATCGCCTGAGACTGCCGCAAGGCGTGCAACTGCGACTTGCATCCGCGCAGAGCGTTGGCCGAAAGTCGGCCTCCCGCCAGGGTTCCAGTCGCCCTGCCTCACATGCGGCTGCGCTGGATCGGCGCCAAAGTCCAGGAGCAGACGGAACACGCCCGGCTTCAGCGGGGCCGCCATAGGCAAGGGCACATCCCTCTGCTTTGACGACAGGCAATTGCACGTCACCCGCGGCGACACCCCTTCTCCGAAAAGGCCGAAACCTCCGCTTCACCCCTGCGGATAACCGCCCGTGCCAGAAAGGTCTGCCCCCAGTGCTCCCTGCCCTCAAGCCGCCTGCCCGCCTGCACCAGCATCCGCATTCTTGCGGTGCGTACGGGCAAGGGTATCCAGCGCGGTGCCATTGACGGGGTCACCTTCGACCGAGGCCCCGGCCCGCAGCATCAACCACAGCCTTTGCGGCCGATCCACCTGGCACGGAAGCCCGGCATGCACCACCCGCCCGGCCCGCGCCGCCAGCGCGGCGGTTTCAGGGGAAAGCTGCAGATCCTCATGCAGCGCCAGATGCTCCGATGGGCCGCAAGGCAAGGCCGTCGCGAACTGCCTTTGCCGACGACACTGGCGTGAAAGGGGCGTCGGGCCGGCCGGGCCGTCTCACCCACGCGTCACCTGGGCCGGATCAGCGCCGTATTCCAGGAGAAGGCGCATCTTCTCGGGCTGGCCCGCCGCTGCGCTCAGGGGCAGGATCGTCGAAGCTGGCACAGAATCGGCCACCTCGCAGGACAAGGGTGTGCGGCCGGCATGATCCCGCGCCTCGAACGGCGCGCCCCGCGACCGCGGCAATCGCAGGATCGACAACCGCTTTTCCCAGCCCTTGCCCCTGGCCTGGGCCATACCAGACGGGCCGGCGGGATTGCCCGGAACTGGCGTTCCTCGCCCCCCAAAATGACCATCACCAAAGACACGGGCGGCCCTTGCGGACCGCCCTGCCCTGCAATCCTGGCAAGACCTTGGCCTCAGGCCGGCACGACCATGCCCTTGCCCTTGGCCAACTCACGCATCCGGGCCTGAAGTTTCTCAAAGGCCCGCACTTCGATCTGGCGGATGCGTTCGCGGCTGACGCCGTAGCTTTCCGACAGTTCCTCCAGCGTCTTCGGCTCGTCGGCCAGGCGGCGCTGCACCAGCACGTCCTTTTCGCGGTCGTTCAGCACCGACAGCGCCTGCGCCAGCAGGGCGCGGCGGGTGTCCAGTTCATCCTTTTCGGCGTAATGTTCGGCCTGGTCGCTGTCTTCGTCTTCCAGCCAGTCCTGCCACTGCGCGCCGCCCTCTTCGCTGCCCACCGTGGCGTTCAGCGAGGCATCCCCGCCCGACAGGCGGCGGTTCATCTCGATCACCTCGGTCTCCGACACCGACAGGTCCTTGGCGATCTGGGCCAGGTTTTCGGGCCGCAGGTCGCCCTCTTCCAGCGCGCCGACCTTGGCCTTGGCTTTCCGAAGGTTGAAGAACAGCTTCTTCTGGGCGCTGGTGGTGCCCAGCTTCACCAGGCTCCAGGACCGCAGGATGTATTCCTGGATCGAGGCGCGGATCCACCACATCGCATAGGTCGCCAGGCGGAACCCCTTTTCGGGGTCGAACCGCTTGACCGCCTGCATCAGGCCCACGTTCGCCTCACTGATCACCTCGGCCTGTGGCAGGCCGTAGCCGCGGTATCCCATGGCGATCTTGGCCGCCAGCCGCAGGTGGCTGGTCACCAGCCGGTGCGCGGCCTGCGGGTCCTGGCGTTCGGCCCAGGCCTTGGCCAGCATGTATTCCTCTTCCGGCTCCAGCAGGGGAAACTTGCGGATCTCCTGCAGATACCGGTTCAGCCCCTGTTCCGGGCTGGGCGCGGGAAGATTTGCGTAGGTGCTCATTCGTGCCCCCTTTTCCTGTTCCGCCGGTGCCATCAGCCCCCGGACGGGGCCGACGAACCTAAGGTCGGTGCGATCCCCATGCAAGAGGCATCGCACGATCATCCTAACGCAAGATGACCCCGCCCCCGTCGCCCGCAAGGCTTTGTGACAGACCGGTCACGCGATTGTCAGAATTCCCGACCGTTTTCGTCAGATCGCCGGAGACGCAGCCGGCCCCTCAGCCACCCGCCCGCAGCGCAGCGATCAGCGCGGCCATGTCGGCCGGCAGCGGACTGGCGAATTCCAGCCGCGCGCCGGTCACCGGGTGATCGAACCCCAGCGTTGCGGCATGCAGCGCCTGGCGCGGAAAGGCATTGCCCAGCACCGCCCCCTGCCCCAGAACCCGCTCGGACAGCCGCCGCTTGCCGCCATAGGTCTGGTCGCCCACCAGCCCGTGCCCGCAATGCGCCATGTGGACCCGGATCTGGTGGGTCCGCCCCGTCTCCAGCCAGCAGTCGACCAGCGCCGCCTGATCGGCAAAGCCCTCGACCACCCGCACCCGCGTGACCGCGTGGCGCCCCTGCCCGTCCCAGACCACCGCCTGCCGCTGCCGGTCGGTGCGGTGCCGCGCCAGGCCGGTCGCGATGCGGATCACGCCGCCCGCCTCGAAGCTGACGCCCCTGGTTCCCCGCAGCCGCGGATCGGCCGAGGACGGCACGCCATGCACCACCGCCATGTAATGCCGGGTCACCGAGTGGGCCTCGAACTGCGCGGCCAGGCCGTGGTGGGCGCGGTCGGACTTGGCCGCGACCAGAAGGCCGGTGGTATCCTTGTCGATCCGGTGCACGATCCCCGGCCGCCGCTCGCCGCCGATCCCCGACAGCGTGTCGCCGCAATGGTGCATCAGCGCGTTGACCAGCGTGCCAGAGGGGCTGCCCGGCGCCGGATGCACCACCATGCCGGCGGGCTTGTCGATCACGATCAGGTCGGCGTCTTCATAGACCACCGCCAGCGGGATGGCCTCGGGGCGCAGTTCGACCGCGACGGCGGGTTCCAGCCGAATCTCCCATTCCTCGCCCGGAACGGCGCGGGCCTTGGGGTCGCGCACGACCGCGCCGCCCCGGCTGACCGCGCCCTCTTCGATCATCCGCATCAGGCGCGAGCGTGACAGCGCCGCTTCCTCTGGCACCGCCGCCGCAAGCGCCTTATCAAGGCGGGGGGGCGCGTCGTCGGGCAGGGTGACGCGCAGCACCGTCCCCGGTTCGTCATCGAAAGGGTCCTGCATGGCTGACGCTCCGGACGCGCAAGGGCTGCCGCCCTCGCTGAGGTTCCTGAAATGGCTGGTCATCCTGCTGACGCTGACCATGATCGGCGGTGTCATAACCGTGGTCGGGCTGCTTGTCACCCGGATGCCGCGGGCCTTTCCCGCCACGCCCGAACTGCCCGCCCAGATCGCCCTGCCCGCCGGTGCCACCGCCCGCGCCATCACCTTTGGCGAGGGCTGGATCGCCGTCGTCACCGATGGCGACCGCATCCTGATCTTTGCCCCTGACGGGCGGCTGGTGCAGGATGTCGCCGTTGCACCCGTCACGCCCTGACGCCCGCCGATGCAGCAGCACATCCCTTCCCCTGTCCTGATCCCGAAAGCGCCCCTTGCCGCCGGCCCGACCGGCGACGAACTGCGGACCGAACTGGACCGCCAGCGCCAGGCCCTGCTGCGCGACCTGCCCGAGCGGTTCCTGCTGTCCACGCTGGCCTTCGGCCTCTGCGCCCTGTTCGCAAACCCCTGGGTGATCGGCGCGTTGTGGCTGGTGCATACGTTGGCCGACCTGGCGACGCCCGCGCTGCTGCGCGCCGACCGGATGCTGGCCTCGCGCGCGGGCTATGCGGCCGGGGTCCTGCATTCGACGATCCTGGAGACGACCTACATCTCGGCCGCGGGGCTGGTCTGGTTCGGCGACAACCCTTACGCCAAGGCCTTCGCCGTGGGCCTGGTGGCGCTTTCGTTCCTGCACCTGGCGATCATGCGGTCGATCCACCTGCCTGGCGGGCTGGCCGGGCTGGCGGCCAGCGCGGTCACGCTGTTCTCGTTCAACGCCGTCTTCTGGTGGCAGCAGGCAGACATGACCGGGCTGGCGATGTCTTGCGTGATCGCGGTCGGCGGCTATGCCTATGCGCTGACCGCGATGCTGTCGAACAACCTGCTGAACCGCACCATGGCGCGGGGGCTGGCGGCGGCCCGGGCCGCACACGAGGCCAAGTCGGTCTTTCTGGCGCAGATGAGCCACGAGTTGCGCACCCCGCTGAACGCGGTGATCGGCATGGCGCAGGCCGCGCTGGCCGACACCGACCGCCGCTGCCCCGCCAACGCCGAGACGCACGAGCGGATGCAGTTGCTGGCCGACAGCGCGCGGGCGATGTCGGTGATCCTGGACGACGTGACCGACATGAACGCGCTGGCGAACGGGCGGCTGCCGCTGCGCGACCGCACGATCTGCCTGGGCGACGAGCTTTGCGCCATCCTGTCGGGCTTCGGCAAACGCGCCGAACGCCTGGGCATTCCGCTGACCCTGGACAGCGCCACCCCGCTGCCCGACCGCGTGAGCCTGGATGCGGTGCGGCTGCGGCAATGCCTGACCAACCTGCTGACCAACGCGCTGCGCCATGCGCCGGGCTGCGCGGTCCATGTGGCCTGCAACGCCCTGCCCGCCCCCGAGGGCAACGGCGGGCTGTTGCTGATCGACGTCTCCGACACCGGCCCGGGGGTGCCCGAAGACCAGCGCGAGCGCATCTTCGAGGCGTTCCACCGCGGCCATACCGGCGCCCCCGGCACCGGGCTGGGGCTGGCCATCGCCCGCAGCCTGGCGCGCGCGATGGGCGGTGACCTGCAGCTTTTGCCCAGTGCGCAGGGCGCGGCCTTCCGGCTGAGCCTGCGCTACAGCCTGCCCCCCGCCGTCTCCGCGGACGAGGCCCCACTGCCCGACCTGACCGGCCACAGCATCCTGGTGGTCGACGACATCGACAGCAACCGCCTGGTCGCGCGCACCTACCTGCGGGGCTGGGGCGCGCATGTCGTCGACGCGGCCGACGGCGAAACCGCGCTGGCGATCATGGCGGCCGAGGACGTGGACCTGATCCTCCTCGACATGAACATGCCCGGCATCGACGGGTTCGAGACCACCCGCCGCGCCCGTCTGATGGGCGGGCGGATGTCGGCGCTGCCGATCGTGGCAATGACGGCCGAGGTCACCGAAGACCGCGTCCGCGCCTTTCGCGAGGTGGGCTGCGACGGCCATGTGCCCAAGCCCGTACTGCCCGAACGGCTGGCCGAGGAACTGCGCCGCCTGCTGACGCTGGACTAGCCACGCCCCGAACCGCGGCGGGCGCGTTCGGCATCGCGCCAGGCGATCCAGGCGGTCGCCGCCGCCAAGACCGCATCGCGCACCGCCCGGCCCACGGCCTCGCCCACCGCCGTATGCAGGCCGGCATAGCGGATGTCTCCGGCCGGGCAGGCGACCACGGCGCAATCGGTGCCGGTGCCGGTGGCCGGGCCGGTCGGCAGCATCAGCCCCGACAGGATCACCGCCGCCGTGCGGGCCTGGACGGCAATGGTCAGCGCCTCGATCTGCGCGGTTTCGGTCAGCGCCGCGTCGGTCGCCACCAGCAGGTTGATGGTGCCGTAATCGGCCGGGTGCCAGGGCAGCCGGGTGCCCACGCTTTCCGCATTCGACAGGCCCAGCGTGACCACGCACTGCGCCGAGACGCCCTCGACCCTGGCGCGGGCCTGGTGCCAGGTGCCGACATCGCGCGAGGTCAGCATGCCGACCGCGCCGGGATCGCGGGCCATCTGGGCGGCGAACCAGTCCTCGACCGGGAAATCGGGGGTCAGGTCGGCATTGCGCACCTCGCGCCACAGCACGGTGTCGGTGCTGCGAAAGCCCGCGCCATGGGGGGCATGCGACAGCATCCGCATCGGCCGCGGCAACCGGGCGATCAGCCAGGGGCGGTCCAGCGTGACCGAGATCACCGCACCACTCCGGTCGGCTGGAACACCGGGCCTTCGGCGGTGTCGGCGTGAAAGCCCTTGATTCCGAACACCTCCGCCAGGATTTCGTCGGTCAGCACCTGCTGTGGCGGGCCGTCGGCCACCTTCTGGCCGCGGTGCATCAGCACCAGCCGCCCGCAATGCCGTGCCGCCAGCCCCAGGTCGTGGATCGAGGCGACCACCCCCCGCCCCTCGGCCGCCAGCGCCGCAAAGACCTGCATGGTGCGGATCTGCGCCTCGGGGTCGAGGCCCGCGACCGGCTCGTCTGCCAAAAGCAGCGGGGTTTCCTGCGCCAGCGCGCGGGCGATCAGGACGCGGGCCTGCTCTCCCCCCGACAGCGCGGTGGCGCTGCGGGCGCGATAGCCCATCAGCCCCATCCGCTCCAGCGCGCGGGTGACGGCGGGGTGGGCGGGGTCGGCGTCACCATGCGGGCTGCGACCCAGGGCGACCAAGGTCTCCACGCTGACCGGCCAGGCGATGTCGCGGCCCTGCGGCAGGAAGGCCGCGGCGCGGGCGCGGGCGGCGGGGTCCATCGCCATCAGTGACGACCGGCCCGTGGCGGGCAACAGCCCCAGGGCGCCGCGCAGAAGGCTGGTCTTGCCGGCCCCGTTGGGGCCGATCAGGCCGACGAACTCGCCCTTGGACACGGTCAGCGAAACGCCATCGACCACCGGGCAAAGGCCCCGCCGGACGGTCAGGTTTTCCAGCGACAGCAGGCTCATGCCTCGGTCCCCCGCAGCTTCCAGATCAGGTGCAGGAAGAACGGCGCACCGACGATCGCGGTCAGCACGCCCAGCTTCAGGTCGCGGTCCGGCGCGATCAGGCGGGTGGCGGTGTCGGCCGCCAGCAGCATCGCCGCGCCCCCCAGGGCCGCGGCGGGCAACAGCCGCGACGGCCGCGCGCCGACCAGCGGACGCAAGAGATGCGGCACCACCAGCCCCACGAAACCCACCGCCCCCGCCACCGCGACCGAGGCACCGACCGACGCCGCGGTGCCCAGGATCAGCGTCCAGCGCAGGCGGCGCAGGTTCACCCCCAGGCTTTGCGCCGCGTCCTCGCCCAGCGTCAGCGCGTCCAGGCCGCGCCCCAGCGTCATCAGCGCGGCCATGCCGGCCAGGATTAAGGGGGCGGCCAGCCAGACATGGGTCATCGAGCGGTCGGCCAGCGAACCCATCATCCAGTAGACGATCTCCATCGCCGCGAACGGGTTCGGGCTGAGGTTCAGCACCAGCGAGGTCAGCGCCCCGGCCAGCGCCGAGATGGCGATGCCGGCCAGGATCAGCGCCAGCGCGCCGCCGCGCGGGCCGGCCAGAAGCAGGATCAGCACCACCGCCGCCCCGGCGCCCGCCAGCGCCGCCAGCGGCAGGGCCAGCGCGAAACCGGCGGCAAGCCCGGATTGCAGCGCCAGCACGGCGCCCAGCGAAGCTGATGAGGAAACGCCCACAAGACCCGGTTCCGCAAGGGGATTTCGCAAATATCCCTGCATCGCCGCGCCCGACAGACCAAGCGCCGCGCCGATCAGCAGGCCCAGGATCGCGCGGGGAAGGCGGATGTCCTGCATGACGGTGACGACCGGCCCGCCCTGACCGCGAAACAGCGCGGACAGGCTTTCGCCCAGGCCCAGGCCCGCGGGGCCGATCAGCAGAGAGGCCGCGAACAGCCCCGCGACCAGCACGGAAAGAGACAGGAAAACCCTTGTCATTCAAGCGCCTCGCGCAGGTCCTTCATGCGGGCCACGGCGCGCAGCAGATAGGGCGTGCCGCAGATCCAGTCGGCGTCGGAGGTGGCGGTCAGGCCCCTTGAGCGCACTTCGGCCAGCGCCGGGTGGCGCAGGATGTCTTCGGCGCGCGAGGCGCCCGGGTAGGGTTCCGAGGTGACGATGACTTGGGGCGCGGCCATCACCAGACGCTCCAGCGGCAGGATGCCGCCGCCCGCCAGCCCGGCATCGGACGAGATGTTGTGGAACCCGGTATGGGCCAACACATCATCCGCCAGGGTTCCCGCCCCCGTGGTGTAGCCGTTGGGATAGTACAGCGCGGCATCGGCGGGGGGCGCATCGACGGCCAGCGTGGCGAGGCCATCTTGGAACGCGGCCACCATGGCCTGGGCCTCTGCCTCGCGGCCAAGAGCCTGGCCGACCAGCAGGATCTGCGCCGGCACCTCGTCCAGCGAAGAGATCGGCGGCACTTGCAGCACCGGCACGCCCAGCCCGCGCAGCAGGTCGACCGAGGCCACCGAGGTATAGCTGCCCGCCAGCACCAGATCCGGCTTCATCAGGAAGATCTGTTCCGCCCCGCCGCGGTTTGGCGGGTAGGCGGCGGCCTGGTCGACCATCGGCGAGGACTGCGGCTCGGTCGCCAGGTGGCTGACCGAGACCAGTTGCCCGGGTGCGGCCAGCAGCATCGCCAGCTGGTCGGTGCAGAGGTTCATCGACACCACCCGGGCGGGCGGTTCGGCCCAGGCCGCCCCCAGCCCGCAAAGAACCGCCACCGGCAGCGACAGGGCGCGAAGCAGGGTGTTGCGAAGGTGCTTCATGCGGCGTCCCGGCGCCAGGCGCCGCAAGGACCGGGGCCGGCCGACCATCGTCCCGCCCCGGCCGGTCATCAGAATTTCGCCTGCAGGCCCAGGTAGACCGACCGGCCCGCGGTGGCATAGCCGTTGACCTGCTGGTATTCCTCGTCGGTCAGGTTCTGGACGCGCAGGTAGACCTCGGTCGCGTCGGTCAGGTCATAGCTGACGGTGGCATCCAGCACCGTATAGTCGGGCATCGCAACCAGCGTGAAGGTGTTGGCGTCGTTGTCGACGCGGCCCGCGACATGGGTCAGCTCGACCCCGGCCGACAGCCGGTCGGACAGCTCGGCCTCCAGCGACAGCGCCAGCTGGTCGAACGGCACCTGCGCCAGCCGCGAGCCATCGGGGCGGCGGCCTTCGGTGTAGGTATAGGCCAACCCCAGCGAGACCGCATCCGACAGCGGCAGGTCGCCCGCCACCTCAACCCCCTGCCGGGTGGACTGGCCGGGCAGGTTGACCAGGGTCGAGGGCGCGCCGAACTGGTAGGTGATCAGGTTGTCGATGTTCAGCCGGAACAGGGTGGCCGACAGGCTGGCGCCGCCGGCAAAGGATTGCTCGACGCCCAGTTCCAGGCTTTCGCTGTCTTCGGGGGCCAGGTTCGGGTTGCCGACAAAGGGGAAGAAGCCGGGGTAGTCGCCGAAGCGTTCGTCGATAGAGGGCGCGCGAAAGCCGGTGGCATAGGCGGCGCGCAGGGTGGTGCCGGTTGCCGGGCGCCAGGCGGCGGCGATGCGGCCGGTGGTGAAGTTGCCGAAGCCCGAGTTGTGATCGGTGCGCAGCGTCGCCGACAGGTCGAAGCTGTCCGACGGCGCCCAGATCGCCTGGGCGAAGGCGCCGGTCAGCGTGGTGCCGGCCTCGCCGCCGGGCAGGTTGGTGTAGCGCGCGGTTTCGCGCGATGTATCAAGGCCATAGACCAGCGACAGGGCCTGGGACAGCTCGGTCGTGCCCTGCCAGCCGAAGGTCAGCCGCTTGCCGGCGTAGCTGTCGGTGCTGCCGGCCTGGTCATAGCTGCGCGCGACGTCCAGCGCGGTCACCTCGAACAGGTGGGTGGTGTTGCCCAGCGACCATTCGGCAAAGACGCGCGCCCCGGTTTCGCGGCGGGACTGCGAATAGCCGATCAGGTCGCCCAGCACGAAGGCGGTGTAGCCGTCGTAGTCCTGCGTGGTGTCCTGCCAGAAGGCCGAGCCGCCGATGGCCAGCGTGTCGGTGACCTGGTCGCGGTAGGTCAGCGACAGCCGGGTGGCGGTGGCGCCATCGTCCTCGGTGCCGCCGTCAAAGGCGGAAAAGCCGTCGGTGCGCAGGTGGGTGGCGGTGAACGACAGTTCGCTGTCGCCGGCCTTTTGTGTCAGGCCGTAGGACAGTTTCGCGGTGCCGTAGCTGCCGGCCTCGGCGGTGACGGACTGGTGCAGGCCCTCGTCCATGGCGGCGGCGCTGGCGATGTTGATGACACCGCCCACGGCCGAGCCGCCCCAGAGCGCGGACTGCGAGCCGCGCAAGAGTTCGATCCGCGACAGGCCGTCTGACAGCAGGCCGCCCCAGTCGAACGAGACAGTGGTGCCCGAGGGGTCCGAGACCTTGATGCCGTCGACGAAGACGGCCAGGTAGCGCCCGTCGGCGCCGCGGACGCGCAGGTTGGCGGCGTTGCCGAAAGGGCCCGAGGCGGCGACGGTGACGCCGGGTTCGCGGGCGATGCGGTCGACCACGGCGCTGCCGCGGGCGGGCGACAGGTCGGCGCCGTCCAGCACGGCGACCGAGACGCCGGTGCGCAGGCGTTCGACGGCGGTGCGCAGCGCGGTCACCACGATCTCGCCCAGGTCAAGGTCCTGGGAAGCGGCGGGGGTGGCGGCAAGAAGGGCGATCAGCGAGGCAGAGGCAAGGTGGTTGCGGGTCATCGGTCCTAGTCCTTTGGCGCGGGGGCGCCGGCGATGCAGAATGTCTTCGGACAGGACCGGGGGCCCTTCCGCCGACGGGTGAGGTCGTCACCACTGGCGGAAGCCGCCTGCCGCCGCGCGCCCCGCGTGGCGGTAAGGGTGATCACCCTGGCAGGTCTCCTGGCTTCGCGGGTCTGGGCTTTGACGGGCCTTCCCGGATTGCTCCAGTGGCATGTACCGTCATCGCTCGCCGCTTACAGTTGCGGGGGCAGCCGCGGAATCGCACCGCGTTCCCTTTTCATCCGGGCAGGCCCGGAACCGAAGGTGGACCCTGCATAGCCCCTTGGCGGGGCCTGTCAAGCGGGGCCTTGGGCGCGCGTCGCAGTGGCGGGGCGCGGTGTCGCTTTTGGTCGCGGGCGGCGGCGTTTCCCGGTGGACCGCGGGGGCGGCGGGGGGCCAGCATGGCGCCGGATGATGGGGAGAATCGGCATGATCGGGGATCTGGGCGCGGCGGATGCGACGGCGCTGGCGGCGATGGTGGCGGCCGGCGAGGTGACGCCGAGCGAATTGCTGGATGCCGCGCTGGCGGCGGTCGAGGCGCGCAATCCGGCGCTGAACGCCGTGGTGCTGGTGCAGGAGGGCGTGGCGCGCAAGGCGATTGCCGAGGGCCTGCCGGTGGGGCCGTTCCGGGGCGTGCCGTTCCTGATCAAGGACCTGGGGATCGAGGCCAGGGATTTCCCGTCGCACAACGGCAGCCGCCTGCTGGCGAACACGGTCTATCCCGGCGATTCGGCGATCTTTCAGCGGATCAAGGCAACCGGGGTGGTGACCTTTGGCCGGACGACCAGCCCCGAGGGCGGCGTCGGCGCGGCGACGGAATCGGCGGTCTATGGCGGGCCGACGCGCAATCCGTGGAATGTGGCGCATACCTCGGGCGGGTCGTCGGGCGGCGCGGGGGCGGCGGTGGCGGCCGGGATCGTGTCCTTTGCGCATGGCTCGGACGGCGGCGGATCGGTGCGGATACCGGCCTCGTCCTGCGGGCTCTTCGGGTTCAAGCCCACCCGCGCGCGGCTGCCCGACGGGCCCTACGCGGGCGAGGGCTGGGCGGGCATGGCGATCGACGGCTTCCTGACCCGGTCGGTGCGGGATACGGCCACGATGCTGGACGCCTGCGAAGGGGCGGACGCGGGCGCGCCCTACTGGGCGCCGCCTTTGGCGCGTGGCCATGCAGCGGCGATCAGCCGCCCTCCACGGCGGCTGCGGGTGGGGATCGTGGACACCACCTTCACCGGCGAGGCCATCCACCCCGAGGTGGCAAAGGCTGTCCGGGCGGCGGGCAAGCTGCTGGAGGGGCTGGGCCATGTGGTCGAGCCGGTGACCATCAAGGCGAATGTGCCGATGATGATGCGGGCCTGGACGGATATCGTGGCGGTGGGCACCGCGCTTGGCATCCGGTCCGCGCTGAAGGGGCGGCCGCTGACGGCCGACCTGGTCGAAGGCGTCGGCCGCGGCGCCTGCGCCCACGCCGAGACGCTGCACCCGACGCGCTACCTTGAGGCGGTGGGCCAGATCCATGCCTTTGGCCGGCAGATGGCGGCGGTCTTCGCCCCCGAACCCGGCGGCGTCGACATCCTGCTGTCAGCCACGCTGGCCGAGCCGCCCGCAAGGGTAGGCCGGTTCGCCCATGACACCGAGGATTACGTCGCCTATCGCACCGGGCCGCAGGGCATCTTCGCCTATTCGCCATTCTGCGCGGTGTTCAACGCCAGCGGCCAGCCCGCGGCTAGCCTGCCCCTGGGCTGGTCGCCGGAGGGGCTGCCGATCGGCGTCCACCTGGCGGCGGCCTTCGGCCAGGACGAGGCCCTGATCGCACTTTGCGCCGAGGTCGAGCGGGCGGCGCCCTGGGCGGCGAAGCGGGCGCCGATGGCGGGCTGAGGGCAGGCTGAGGGCGGCTCGTCGATGACTTCGTCACTCCTCGCGCGGGTTTGCGACGAGGAGACGAAGTCGAACGAGGAGCGGGCGGGAAGGAATCGCTTGTCAGGGCGCGGGCCGGCGTCTCTAATATGATCAAAAGAATGCAAAAAGGGGGGACACGGGGTGGCCGAAGCGGTGACGATCCAGGCCCGGAACGTGGTGAAGGCCTTTGGCCAGGGCACGGCGCAAGTGCGGGCGCTGGACGATGTGTCGGTGGACATCCGCCAGGGCGAATTCTTCACCCTGCTCGGCCCCTCGGGCTGCGGCAAGACCACGCTTTTGCGGCTGATCGCGGGGTTCGAGATGCCCTCGGCCGGCACCATCCTGCTGGACGGGGCCGACATCACCACCCTGCCCCCGAACCGCCGCCCGGTGAACACGGTCTTCCAGTCCTACGCGCTGTTCCCGCACCTGACGGTGGCGCAGAACGTCGCCTTCGGGCTGGAGATGCTGGGCAAGCCGTCAGCCGAGGTGCGCGCGCGCACCGCCCAGATGCTGGCGCTGGTCAAGCTGGAGTCCTTTGCCACCCGCAAGGTGGCGCAGCTGTCGGGCGGCCAGCAGCAGCGCGTCGCGCTGGCGCGCGCGCTGGCGCCCGCCCCCAAGGTGCTGCTTCTGGACGAACCGCTTTCCGCGCTGGACCTGAAGCTGCGCAAGGAGATGCAGATCGAGCTGAAGCGGCTGCAGCTGGAAACCGGCATCACCTTCGTCTTCGTCACCCACGACCAGGAAGAAGCCCTCACCATGTCCGACCGCATCGCGGTGATGAGTGCGGGCAAGGTGCAGCAGGTCGGCACCGCGAAAGAGATCTACATCCACCCCCGGAACCGCTTCGTCGCCAGCTTCATCGGCGAAACCAACTTCCTGACCGGCGCGGCCGAGGACGGCTTTCTGCGCCTGGGCACCGGCGAGCGGATCGAGGTGCCGGCCCTGCGCGCGGGCGGCAGCGCCACCGTCTCGGTGCGCCCCGAACAGGTGCGGCTGGGCCCGCCGCAGGACGGCGGCTTGCAGGCCAAGGTCGGCACGCTGGTCTATTTCGGCACCGACACCCATTGCCACCTGCATCTGTCGGACGGCACCGAAATGGTGGCCCGGCTGCAAAGCCCCGCCACCGGCGAGGCCGGTCTCAGCCAGGGCCAGGCGGTGGGCCTGCGCTTTGCCCCGGGCGCGGTGGCCCGGGTGGAGGACTGAGATGAGCCTCAGCCCCGCCGAAGAGCGCGTCATCCGCCAGTCGGCCCGCAACGGCTGGCTGTTGTCGCTGCCCGCGCTGGCCTTGCTGGCGGTGGCGGCGGTGGGGCCGCTGATCATCGTGGTGATCTATTCCTTCCTCAGCCCCGGCCAGCACGGCAACGTGGTCTGGGAGTTCTCGACCGAAGGCTGGGTCGGCATCCTGTGGTCGAAAGACATCTTCTCGGAAGAGTGGATGCTGGCCGACGCGCATCTGGCGATCTTCTGGCGGTCGGTCTGGCTGTCGCTTCTGACCACGCTCTTCACCTTTCTGCTGGGCTTTCCGACCGCCTGGTTCATCGCCACCCGCCCCGCCAGCCAACGCGCGCTGTGGCTGTTCCTGATCACCATCCCGTTCTGGACCAACCTTCTGATCCGCACCTATGCGATCAACGAGGTGTTGCGGAAAGAGGGCCTGATGAACACGGTCCTCCTGGGCCTCGGCGTCGTCGACCAGCCGCTGGAGGTGATGTACACGCCCACCGCGATCTTCATCGGCATGACCTATGTCTACCTGCCGCTGATGGTGCTGCCGCTCTTTGCCGCCATCGACCGCTTTGACATGAAACTGCTGGAGGCGGCCTACGACCTGTATGCCAGCCGCTGGAAAGTCTTGCGCCGGGTGGTGCTGCCGATCGTCAAGCCCGGGATCATTGCCGGGTCGATCCTGGTCTTCGTGCCGAGCCTTGGCGCCTATGTCACGCCGCGCGTGCTGGGCGGCGGCAAGCAGATGATGATCGGCAACTTCATCGAGTTGCAGTTCCTGCAAGGCAAGAACTGGCCCTTGGGGGCGGCGCTGTCGATGGTGCTGCTGATCATCGTGACGGTCGCGCTGCTGGTCTATGTGCGCTATGCCAACCGGGGGTCCTCGCATGGCTGACCGCGCCTTTCACGTCGCCCGGCTGCCCGGCTTTGCCGCCACGGCGATGGTGGTCTTCGTGGCGCTGTACCTGCCGATCCTGACGCTGGTCGGCTATTCGTTCAACGCCAGCACCTCGCTGGCGGTCTGGGGCGGGTTCAGCCTGGACTGGTACGCCAAGGCCTGGGACAACCAGCAGATCAAGGACGCCACGCTGCGGTCGCTGATCATCGCCTGCTTTGCCGCCACCATCGCCACCGCGGTGGCCACCATGGCGGCCCTGGGCACCACGCGGCGGCGGGCCTTCAAGGGCCAGACCTTCATCTATGTGATGATCAACCAGCCGCTGATGGTGCCCGAGGTGGTGACGGCGGTGGCGCTGATGATCCTGTTCGGCCTGGTCAAGCAGGCCACCGGCATCCAGGGCCTGGGCTACATCATCCTGGCCCACGCCGCCTTTTGCGTGCCCTTTGCCTACCTGCCGATCCGCGCCCGGCTGGAGGGCATGGACCTGACGCTGGAAACCGCGGCGGCCGATCTTTACGCCACCCCCTGGCAGACCTTTCGCCGGGTGACGCTGCCCTTGCTGGCGCCGGGGATGATCGCGGGCGCCATGCTGGCCTTCGTGATCAGCCTGGACGACGTGGTGATCACCGAGTTCGTGAAATCGGGCGGGCAGGATACGCTGCCCACCTACATGCTGGGCCAGATGCGCCGCCAGCTGACGCCCGAGATCAACGCGGTCTCGACCATGCTCCTGGCGTTGACGGTGGTGCTGCTGACCGCCTTCTTCCTGCTGACCCGCAAGAAAGACTGACAAGACCAACCAACGGGAGACGACTGATGAAAAGACTTCTGACCGCAACCGCGCTGCTGATGGCGACGACCGGCCTGGCCTCGGCCGAAGGCGTGCTGCAGCTGTACAACTGGGGCAACTACACCAGCCCTGAACTGCTGGAGAAGTTCAAGGCCGAGACCGGCATCACCGTGACGGTGACCGATTACGACAGCAACGACGTGGCGCTGGCCAAGATCGAGGCCGGCGGGCATGGCTTTGACCTGGTGGTGCCCTCGGCCAACTATGTGCAGATCTTTTCCGAAAAGGGCCTGACCGTGCCGCTGGACCTGGCGCGGCTGCCCAGCCACGGCAACATCGCCCCGGAATGGAAGGACGTGGCCTGGGATCCGGGTCGCGCGAACTCGATCCCGTGGCAGTGGGGCTCGGTCGGCGTCGCGGTGGATACCGCGGTCTATGCGGGCGACATCAACACCAGCGCCGTCTGGCTGGAAGTGCCCGACGAGCTGAAGGGCAAGATCAACGTGGTGCCCGAGATGACCGACATCATCACCCTGGCCACGATGTACTACGGCGGCGAGCCCTGCAGCGAAGACACCGAAGTGCTGAAGAAGGTGCGCGACGGCCTGGTGGCCGCCAAGCCGAACTGGATCAGCATGGACTATGGCGCGACCGAGAAGATGTCGAACAAGGACTGGGCGGCATCGGTCAACTGGAACGGTTCGTCGATGCGCGTCCGCGAGAACGTGCCGACCGTGGCCTATGGCTATCCGAAGGAAGGCTACACGCTGTGGATGGACAGCGTGATGCTGCTGAAGGACGCGCAGAACGTCGATGAGGCCTATCAGTTCATGGAATTCATCCTGAAGCCCGAGAACGCCGCGCTGATCTCGAACTTTGCGAAATATGCCAATGGCATCACCGGCTCCGAGGCCTTCATGGACCCCGCCATGGCCACCGCGCCGGAAGTGGTGATCCCCGAAGAGCACAAGGCCAATGGCGTGTTCATGCCGGTCTGCAGCGAGAAGGCGCGCGAATACATGACCGCGATCTGGACCGAATTGCAGAAGTGATCGCTGCCTGACAGCCGGCCGGGGGGTTTCACACCCCCCGGACCCCCCGTGGAGTATTTCGGAAAGAGCAAGACATGCTGGACTGGTCTGCTTCGGACCTGTCGCGCGCCATTCACGCGCGCAAGGTGGCGCCGTCCGAGGTGATGGCGGCCTGGCTGGACCGGGTGGCGGCGGCGAACGGCGCAGTGAACGCCATCGTGTCGCTGCGCGATCCCGATGCGTTGATGGCCGAGGCGCGGGCGCTGGACGATGTGGCGCCGAAGGGCTGGATGCACGGGATTCCCTTGCCGGTGAAGGACCTGGTGGCGACCGCCGGATTGCGGACGACCTGGGGGTCGCCTTTGTTTGCCGATCATGTGCCCGCGCAGGACGACCTGCTGGCCGCGCGGATGCGCGCCGCGGGGGCGGTGATCGCGGCCAAGACAAACGTTCCGGAATGGGGCCAGGGGTCGCATTCGTTCAACCCGGTCTTCGGGGTGACCTGCAACCCCTACGACCTGACGCGCAGCGCGGGCGGGTCTTCGGGCGGGGCAGCGGCCGCGCTGGCGGCCCGGATGGCCTGGGTGGCGGATGGGTCGGACATGATGGGAAGCCTGCGCAACCCGGCCGGGTTCTGCAACGTCTACGGGTTCCGGCCGACCTGGGGGTTGGTGCCTTCGGACGCCGAGGGCGATACCTATCTGTCGACGCTGGCGACCGAGGGGCCGATGGGCCGCACGGTCGAGGATGTGGCGCGGCTTTTGCTGGTGCAGGCGGGCGAAAACCCCGAGGTGCCGTTTCCCCGCGCCGTGCCGGATGTGCTGTCGGGACTGGAGCGGGGCGTCAAGGGCGCGCGCATCGGCTGGCTGGGCGACTGGGGCGGCGCCTATGCGATGGAGCCGGGCATCCTGGAGCTGTGCGAGGCGGCGTTGCGGCAGATGGAGGAGATGGGGGCGGTGGTGGAGGTGCTGGCGCCCCCGTTCCCGGCGGAGAAGCTGTGGTCCGCCTGGGTGACCCTGCGGGCGATGCTGAATGCCGGCGGCAAGCGGGCCTTGGCCGAGGACCCAGGCAAACGGGCGCAGACCAAGCCCGAGACGATCTGGGAGATCGAGCAGGGCCTGGGGCTGTCGGCGGCGGCGGTCTACGAGGCCAGCGTGATCCGCAGCCGCTGGTTTGCCCATGCGGCGCGGATGTTCCAGCGCTATGATGCCGTGGTCCTGCCGACCGCGCAGGTCTGGCCTTTCCCGGCCGACTGGCGCTGGCCGCAACAGATTGCGGGGCGCGCGATGGATACCTACCACCGCTGGATGGAGGTCGTGGTGCCGGCCAGCCTGATCGGGCTGCCGGCGCTGTCGGTTCCGGTGGGGTTCGGCGCAGAGGGCCTGCCCTGCGGCATGCAGATCATCGGGCGGTCAGGCGATGACGCAGGGGTGCTGGCGATCAGCCAGGCCTGGCACCGGGCGACCGACTGGCCGGGGCGGCGGCCGCCTCTGGTGGCGGGGGCGGTTTCGCGCTAGGGCTTGGGCCGCGGGAGGGCGGCACATGCGGGTTCTGGTCATCGGTTCCGGCTCGATCGGGCGGCGGCATCACGGCAATCTGGGCCTGTTGGGGGCATCCTCGACGCTGCTGTCATGGCGCGAGGCGGGGCTGACGGGCGCACAGACGGCGATGGACGGCGCCGGCGCCGTGGTGGTGGCGACGGCCACGGACGTACGGCTGCCGCTGATCGCGGCGGCGGCGGCGCGGGGCCTGCCGGTCTATGTGGAAAAGCCGCTGGCCTTTGATCCGCAAGAGGTGGAGGCGATTGCCGAGGTCGCGGCCCCGGTGGCGGACCGGTCGATGCTGGGGCTGATGATGCGCTATCATCCAGGCCTGCGGGCGCTGGCGGCGGCGGACCTGGGCGACGTGTTCCAGTTCGCGCTGACGATCGGGCACGATGTCACGCAATGGCGGCAGGATTGGCGGTTTTCCGACAGTTACGCGGCGCGGGCGGCGGGGGGCGGCGTGCTTCTGGACCTGTGCCACGAACTGGACATGGCGCAGGTGCTGTTTCCGGGGCTTGAGGTGGTGTCAGTAGACTCCTTGGGCCATGTCGCCTTTCCGGGGGTGGATTTCGCCAGCCGCGTGTCGCTGCGCCGCGGCGGGCTGGTGGGCGACGCGTCGATGGATTACCTGACGCCGGGCCTGCATCGGCGCGCAGCCTTGCGCGGATCCGAGCGGATGCACGACTGGGATTTCGCGGCGCAGGTCTATCGGGTGACGGCGGCCGACGGGGTGACGGCGCAGGACCTGCCGCTGGAGCGCAACGCGATGTTCCTGGACGCGATGCGCGATTTCCTGGGGCTGGCCTTTGGCGGGCCGGTGTCGGACAACCCGCTGATGCCACGGCTGGACCGCTGTCTTGACTCCGCGCGACTGGTGGCGCGGGCCTGGGCGGCACGGGTGTTCGTCGGGCAGATTGAAAAGGAGATACCCTGAATGGTCAAGGTTCTGGGGCACATCGGGGCGCGCAAGGGATCGAAGGGGGTTCCGCGCAAGAATTTCCGGATGATCTGCGGCAAGCCGCTGATCGACTGGTCGCTGGACCAGCTGTTCGCGCATCCGATGGTGGATGCGGTGGTCGTCAGCACGGATGACGCGGAGATCTATGAGCATGCGGTGGCCAAGGGGGCGCTGGAGATCGGGCTGAGACCGGCGCATCTGGCGACCGACACGGCGGGGAAATGGGGGGTCTGGCAGCATGCGCTGGAGGCCTCGGAAGCGCTTGTGGGGCCGGTGGATGCGTTTCTGGACCTGGATTGCACGTCCCCGCTGCGGCTGCCCGAGGATATCACCGGGGCGCTGGCGCTTTACAATATCGAACATCCCGACATGGTGATGAGTTGCTGCGAGGCGCGAAAGAATCCCTATTTCAACCTTGTTGAGCCTGATGCCACGGGCGCGCTGCATGTGTCCAAGCCCCTGCCCGGCGGCGTGGTCGCGCGCCAGCAGGCGCCGGTGGTCTATGAACACGCGGCCAGCACCTATGTCGTCGATCCGGCCTATCTGAAGCGGTCCAAGGGGCTATGGGAAGGCCGGGTGATCCCCTATCTGATGCCGGCGGAGCGTTGCGTGGACATCGACACGCCGTTCGACTTTCGGCTGGTGGAATTTCTGATGAAGGAGGCCGGGAATGGCTGATCAACTGAAGGGCCGGACGGTCTTCATCACCGGGTCGGGGGGGGTGCTGGGGTCGACTTATGTGCGCCGGATGCTGGCCGAAGGGGCGCGGGTGATCGGGTCGGACCTGCCCGGAAAGCGGGCCGAGGCACTGGTCGAGGCGCATGGAAAGAACGCGAACTTTCGCTTCTATCCGCTTGATGTCTCACAGGAAGACGAGGTCACCGAGATCTTTTCCCGCATCCTGAAGGACGGCTGGGAACCCAATGTCGTCCTGAACAACGCCGCGATCACGGGCGAGCTGCTGATGGGCGCGGGCCAGCCCTTTCCCGACTTCGCCGACCTGAAGGTGAGCGATTGGGAAAAAACCATGCGCACCAACCTGACCGGGCCATTCATGGTGGCGCGGCAGATGGACCGCGACATCGTGGGCAAGTGGCCCTGCACGCTGATCAACGTGGCCTCGATGTATGCTCTGAACGGGGCGCATCACCGGATCTACGAGGGGATGCCGTTCAAGAACTTCTCGGCCTATGGGGTGACGAAGGCTGGCATCCATGGACTCACGGTCTGGCTGGCCGGCTATTGGGCGCCGCGTGGGGCGACGGTGAACACCATCGCGCCGGGGGCCGTGTTCAACAACCATTCCGAGGAATTCCAGCGCCGGGTGGGCGAGTTGATCATGCTGGACCGGATGGCGAAGCCCGACGAGATCGCGGATGCGATGCTGTTCCTGGCAAGCGCACAGGCGGGCTACATGACCGGGCAGATGGTGAACGTGGACGGCGGCTTCAGCGGCTGGTGAGCAGCGGCGCGATGGCGGCCAGGGTCTTTTGCGTCGCCCCGGAATGGGCGGCAAGGAAAGCCGCGATTTCGTCGCGCGACGGGCCGGGCCAGCCTTGCGGGCTGAGGGCTGTCGCCAGATCGGCGGGCGTTTTGGCGTGGAAGCAGACCCCGGCGGCCATCGCCTCGGCCGCGGGGTACTCGATGGTGTGGATGGCGGGGCCAACGATCACGGGCTTTCCAAGCGCCAGCGGCTCGATGATGTTGTGGGCGCCGTGCGGCGTGAAGCCGCCGCCGGTGACGACGCGGTCGGCGAGCGCGAGGTAGAAGTACATCTCGCCCAGGGAATCGCCCAGCAGGACGTCGGGCCTCAGATTTTCGTCGAAAATCTGCAAGGGGGTCAGATTTTCGTCGAAAATCTGGCTGCGGCGCTGACAGGACAGGCCGCGCGCGGCGATCAGCGCTGCGGTCTCGTCAAAGCGTTCGGGCTTGCGAGGAACATAGACGACAAGGGGAGGATCGGGGCGTTTCAACGCCGCCTCGATGGCGGCAAGGTAGATGTCATCCTCGCCCTCGACCACCGAGGCGAAGGCGATCACCGGACGGCCCCCGGAAAGGTCGACGCGGATGCGGGCGGCGGCGACCTGGGCGGGCGGGATCGGCTGGTCGAAGCGCAACTCTCCGGTAACCGTGATGTTCCGCACGCCGACCGAGGCGAAGCGGTCGGCCTGCAGCTGCGATTTCACCAGCGCCCCGGCAAAGCGACGCATGACGGCGGGGCGCAGCGGCAGGCGGGCGTCGCGGGCGAGCGACTTCGACGGGTAGCCCGCGTTGCACATGTAAAGCGGCACGCGGGCATCAGCGGCGGCCTGGACCATGCGGGGCCAGATCTCGACCTCCATCACCAGGCCGAGTTTCGGGCGGAAGGCGGCGAAGAAGCGGCGGTAGGCGAAGGCGAATTCGAAGGGCACCCAGACAGCGGCAAGGCGGCGGGCGGCGATTTCGGGGGCGAAGGCGGCCATGGTCGCGCGGCGTCCGGCGGGGGTGAAATGCGTGACGACGACGGTTTCGCTCTGGTCGAGCAGGGCTCGGATCAGGGGGACGGCGGAGCGGACCTCTCCCAAAGAAACGGCGTGGACCCAGACGGCACCGGAGATGGCGCGAGGGTGGCGGCCGAAGCGTTCGGAGAGGTGGCGGCCGTAGTCGGGATCGCGGCGGGCGCGGCGTCGGAGGTAGAGGAGGATGGCCGGTAGGCCAAGCGTCCAGAGCAGCGACCAGAGGGCCAGGAAGATCCTCATCGCATCAGGTCCAGCAGGTCGGCGGCCAGCGGGGCAAGGCTGTCGCGGGCGGCCTCTGACAGCGCCCGCGCGCAGGCGGCCATCGCGGCATGGTCTTGCGCCAGGGCCTGCGGCAGGGCATCGGGGGAGAGGGCCAGGGCGGCCCCTGCCCGGTCGAGCCGGGCATAGTCGGCGGCGAAATTGGCGGTGCGGGGGCCATGCAGGATGGCGGCGCCCAATGCGGCGGCTTCCCAGGGGTTGTGGCCTTCGGTCGGGCCGAAGCTGCCGCCGATCAGGGCCACGGGGCAGAGGCGATACCACAGGCCAAGGTCGCCGAAGGCATCGACGATGTGGACCTGGGCGCCCGGGTCCGGCTGTGGGGACAGCGATTTCCGCGAGACGGCAAGGCCCAGGTCCGACGTTGCGGCGGAAATCGCGGGCGCGCGGGATGGGTCGCGGGGCACGATGACCAGCAGAGCCTGCGGTCCCTGGGTGTGGCGGGCGGCCAGGGCGGGGCCTTCGTCCTGCGCGTGGGACGAGGCGAGAAGCCAGGGGTGGCGGCCGTGCAGCGCCGTTTGAAGCGCCTGGAGGTCGGCGGGGTCGGCCGCGAGCGGCGGCGCGGCGGCCTTCAGCGCGCCGGTGACGCGGGGGGTGCGCGCGCCGAGGGCCGCCAGGTGGCGGGCGGTGGTGTCGTCCTGTGCGGCGACAAGGGCGAAGCGGGGCAGCAGGTCGGCGAAGAGGCCACGGGCGCGGGCACGGCGGGCGAAGGCCGCCTCGTTCATCCGGGCGTTCACCAGCGCCAGCGGGATGCCGGCGCGGTGCGCGGCGGCGACGGCGCCGGGCCAGAGCTCCTGTTCCGCCCAGACCGACAGGTCGGGGCGCCAGTGCGCCAGGAACCGCGCCAGGTAGCGCGGTGCGTCCAGCGGCAGGAACTGATGCGTGGTGCGGGGCGGCAGGTTGGCCGCCAGCACCTGCGCGGACGCGCGGGTGCCGGAGGTGACGAGGAAACTGAGCGCGCCATCGCGGGCGGCAAGCGCGGCGATCAGGCCGCGCAGCGACAGCACCTCGCCCAGGCCCACGGCATGCAGCCAGACCAGGCGGCCCGGCGGTCGGGTGGCGGAGGGGTGGCCGAGTTTCTCGGTATAGCGCGCGGGGTCTTCCTTGCCGCGCGCCAGTCGGCGGCGCAGGACGAAGGGGGCGGCCAGCGGAAAGGCGTGGGAGACCGCAAGATAGGCGGGCAGTTGCCAGCCCATCTAGCCCTGATCCCGGAAGGATTTCTGCAGCGGCCGATTCCAGAACCCGTCCTGCGCCAGCACCTCGACGAAGCGGTCGGCGGCGCTGCCTTGGCCAAAGCCGTCATGCCTTTCCTGCGCGCAGGCCCAGTGGGCCGTCAGGAATTCCGCGATGGCGGCGGTGTCCGCGGCCTCGGCCGCCACGACCGAGGGCGCGTCGGAGCGGTTCGACTGGCGCGAGCCGATGTCCAGCGAGGGCAGGCCCAGGAAGGGGGCCTCGCGCACGCCGGCCGATGAATTGCCGACCATGCAGGCGGCGTTCTTCATCAGTTCCGAGAAATGCGCGAAACGCATCGAGGGCAGCACGCGGAAGCGGTCTTTCGGCAGGGTTTCCAGCGTGGCGAAGATGGCCTCGGACCCGGGGTCGTTGTTCGGCGCGATGACCACGAAATTGCGCCCCGATGCCGCCAGCGCGCCGAAGAGCGCCTGCGCCTGGGCGCCCATCGTGGCCTGTTCGCTGGTGACGGGGTGAAAGACCGCGATGCCGAAATCGGCGAAGGGAATGGCGTAACGGGCGCGCACCTGGTCAAGCGTCACGCCCGAGGGGCGGGCGTGGAAGTCAAGCTCGGGCGAGCCGATGACGTGGATGCTGTCTGAAGGCTCGCCCAGGGTGGCGACACGGCGGGCGGCGGGTTCGGACGAGACGAAGTGATGGGTGCAGAGCTTGGTATTGCAGTGGCGGAACACCTCGTCGATGGTGCCCGAGACCTCGCCGCCCTCGACATGGGCGCTGCGGATGTAGTTCGTCGCGGCGACCAGGGCGCCGGCCAGCGCCTCGACCCGGTCGCCGTGCACCACCACCAGGTCGGGGCGGTGTTCGGTGACATAGTCGGAAAAGCCCATCACGGTCTTGGCCAGCGTGATGTCCTGCGGGTCGCCGGGGCGCTGGTTGACGAATTCGTGGACGCCGACGCCGGGCATCCGGCTGACTTCCAGTTTCGTCAGGCCATAGCGGTCCATCATGTGCATGCCGGTGACGAAGAAGGTCACCTGATGCCCAGCATCACGCGCGGCGGCGGCCAGCGGTTCAAGCTTGCCGAAGTCGGCGCGGGTGCCGGTGAGGAAGAGAAGCTGGCGCGTCATGCCCGCTTATTCCCCGATTTGGGGGGGTTGGGCAACGGGAAAGGGCAGAGCGGGGGGCTGAGCGCGGACCGGGGGTTTCACACCCTCGGACCCCCGTGGGATATTTGAGGACAGATGAAAGGCGGCAGGGCGCGGTCGGCGTCCGAGATGACGTGCGGCGCGGCGGGCCAGGCGATGGCAAGCGTCGGGTCGTTCCAGGCGATGCCTTGGCCGTGGCCGGGGACGTGGGCGGGGGCCATCTGGTAGAGGAGCGTGGTGTCCGGCTCCAGCGTCAGGAAGCCGTGGGCGAAGCCTGCGGGGATGTAGAGCGCGTTCATCGCCTCGGCCGAGAGTGTGACGGCGTGCCAGCGGCCGCGCGTGGGGCCGGGGCGCAGGTCGACGGCCACGTCGAAGGCGCGGCCCTGGACGGCGCGGACCAGTTTCGCCTCGGCGTGCGGGGCAGTCTGGTAGTGCAGGCCGCGCAGGGTGAAGGCGGCGGTGTTGGTGGAAAGGTTGGTCTGCACGGGGTGGAAGGGGATGCCGGCCTCGGCGAATTCCTGGGTGCAGAAGGCGCGGACGAAGGCGCCGCGGGCGTCGCGGTGGGGGGTGGTTTCGACCTCGAAAAGGCCGGGCAGCGGGGTTTGCCGGAAGATCATGTGATTTGCAGGCTGGGGATGGCGGTGACGAAGCGGCCGCCCCAGCTGCGGATCTGCGCCTGTTGCTCCATCACTTCGGGCGCGATGTTCCAGGGCAGGATCACCAGGTAGTCGGGGCGGCGTTCGGCGATCGCGTCCGGCGAAAGCACAGGGATGTGGCTGCCGGGCAGAAGCGTGCCCTGTTTCGACGGGTTGCGGTCGACCACGAAGGCGATGCCGTCCTGCGGCCCGATGCCCGCGACGTTGAGGAAGGTGTTGCCCTTGGCCGCCGCGCCATAGCCGGCGACGGTTTTGCCTTCGGCCCGGGCCTGGGCGAGGAAGGCGCGGAAATCCGAGAGGATGCGGGCGACCTTGGGGGCCAGGCCGGTGTAGCCGGCGGGGGCGGACATGTTGAGGGCGTCTTCTTCGGCCTGGACCTCGGCCACCGCCGGGGTGACGGGGTGGGCGCCGGGGTGGCCGACATGGACCCGCAAGGAGCCGCCGTGGGTGGGCAGGCGGTCGATGTCGAAGACTTGCAGACCGACCTCGTCCATCAGCCTGCGCACGAAGGTGAGAGAGAGGTAGGAATAGTGTTCGTGGTAGATGGTGTCGAACTGCACCTGGGTCAGCAGGCGGGCCAGGTGAGGGAATTCGAAGGTCGCCACGCCCTGCGGCTTCAGCAGGACCTGGAAGCCGCGGGCAAAGCTGCGGATGTCGGGGACATGGGCGAGGACGTTGTTCGCGGCCATCAGGTCGGCGGCATGGTCCTGGTCGCGCAGGGCGGCGGCGGTGTCGGCGTGGAAGAAGGCGACGCGGGTCGGCACGCCCTTCTGTTCGGCCAGGCTGGCGGCGTGGCCGGCGGGTTCGACGCCAAGGACGGGGATGCCCATGGCGACGAAGTGTTGCAGCAGGTAGCCGTCGTTCGAGGCGACCTCGACGACCTTGGACTGCGGGCCGAGGTTCAGGCGGGCGGCCATCGCGACCGCATAGCGGCGGGCGTGGTCGACCCAGCCGGCGGACCAGGACGACAGGTAGGCGTAATCGTGCGAGAAGATCGCGTCGGCGGGCGGCGTCTCGGTCGTCTGGGCCAGCCAGCAGCTTTCGCAGACCATGACATGCAGCGGAAAGCGGCGCTCGGCGGCAAGCGCCGCGGGGTCATCGGCGGGCAGGTAGCTGTTGGCAAGCGGCGTCGACCCGAGGTCGACAAGCGACAGCGACAGGGGCGCGTGGCAGAAGCGGCAGGCGGTCACGGGGCAAGGTCCTGATAAAGGGCGATCTGGGCATCGGTCACGGCGGCCATGTCGGCCCCGGCCAGGTGGGCGGCGTACCAGTCGGCGGTCAGTTGCAGCATCTGTGCGGCATCCAGCCGGGGGTGCCAGTTCAGCACCTGCCCCGCGCGGGTGGGGTCGATGGAGAGTTTCGCCATCTCGTGCGGGCCGGTGGCGGTGTCGAGGCTGTAGGCGGCCGGGCGGCCCATGGCGGCGTGCAGCGCATCGGTCAGTTCGGCCACGGTAAAGCTGGGCGCCCCGGCCAGCGGGCCAAAGTTCAGCGCGGGCGGCAGGGTGCGGCCCTGGGCCAGGGCGGCGAGGTAGGTGAAGTAGCCGTCCAGGCAATCCAGCACATGCTGCCAGGGCCGCGTGGCCTGCGGGTTGCGCAGGGTGACGGGTTCGTTGCGGGCCAGCGCGCGGACGATGTCGGGCACCAGGCGGTCGGGCGACCAGTCGCCGCCGCCGAGGACGTTGCCACCCCGCGCAGTGGCCAGCGGGATGCCATTGGGCGCAAAGAAGGCATCGCGGTAGGAGGCGGCAATGATCTCGGTCGCGGCCTTGGAGGCGGAATAGGGATCGTGGCCGCCCAGCCGGTCGGTTTCCGCATAGGCGCGGCCCGAGCCGTCGTTTTCGTAGACCTTGTCCGAGGTGATCACCAGGATCGCCCGGGGTCGCGCCAGCCGGCGCAGGGCGTCCAGCAGGTGGACGGTGCCCATCACGTTCGACCCGAAGGTGCCGACCGGGTCGTCATACGAAAGCCGCACAAGGGGCTGCGCGGCCATGTGCAGCACCAGCTCGGGGTCGGCCGCGCGCACCACGGCATCGACCGCCGCCGGATCGCGCAGGTCGACCAGGTGCGAGGCGGCCAGGTGCCCCTGGCCCAGCAGGTCAAAGAGGCTCGGCCCCGGCAGCGGCGGCAAGGCCAGGCCGGTGACGCGCGCCCCCTGCCCCGCCAGCCAGCGCGCGGCCCAGGCGCCCTTGAACCCGGTGTGCCCGGTGATCAGGACGCGCGTGCCGGACCACAGGCTCACGCCCAGACCTTCCACGGCGCGCGGCCCGAGGACCACAGGCTTTCCAGGTGGTTGCGGTCGCGCAGCGTGTCCATCGCGTGCCAGAAGCCGGGGTGGCGCCAGGCCATCAGCTGGCCATCTGCGGCCAGGGTTTCCAGCGGTTCGGCCTCGAACGGCGTGGCATCGCCGGCGATGCGGTCCAGCACCGGCGGCTCCAGCACGAAGAAGCCGCCGTTGATGCGGCCCTCGTCCCCCGGCGGTTTCTCGATGAACCGCCCCACCGCGCCGGTGTCGGCGATCTCCAGCGCGCCATAGCGGCCGGGGGGGGTGACGGCGGCGACGGTGGCCTGCCGGCCATGCGCCTTGTGAAAGGCGATCTGCGCTGTCAGGTCGATGTCCGAGACGCCATCGCCGTAGGTCATGCAGAAGGTGCCCTTGAGGTATCCGCCCACCCGCTTCAGCCGCCCGCCGGTCATGCTGCCCTCGCCAGTGTCGACCAGCGTCACCCGCCAGGGTTCGGCGACCGAGTGGTGGTATTCGATCTGGCCGGTGGCGGCGTCGAAGGTGACGTCGGACGAATGCAGGATGTAGTTGGCGAAGTATTCCTTGATCATGTAGCCGCGGTAGCCCAGGCAGATCACGAAATCGGTGATGCCGTGGGCGGCGTAGATCTTCATGATGTGCCACAGGATCGGCTTGCCGCCGATTTCGATCATGGGCTTGGGGCGCAGGTGGCTTTCCTCGGAAATCCGCGTCCCGTAGCCGCCGGCCAGGATGACTGCCTGCATCTGCTGCTTTCCGTTTACGGTGGCGCAGGCTTACAATATTCAGGGCGCAAAGCACAACCGCCGAAGGCCCTTCATGCCGCGCATCACCCTTGGCCTTCCGGTCTACAACGGCGCGGCGCTGATCGGCGAATGCCTGCGGAACCTGGCCGCCCAGACCCACCGGGATTTCGAGGTGATCATCTCGGACAACGGGTCGACCGATGGCACCACCGAAATCTGCGCGGAATTCTGCAAGAGCGACCGGCGGTTCCGCCATGTGATCCACCCGACGACCCGGTCGGCCAACGACAACTTCCTGTTCGTCCGCGATGCCGCCGATTGCGACTATTTCGCCTATCGCGCCTATGACGATCTGGCCGACCCCGATTTCCTGGACCGGCTGGCGCCGATCCTGGAGGCGATGCCGGGCGCCCGGCTGGCGGTCGGCACGGTGCGGCAGGAACTGGGCGGCGAAGGGCGGGTGCGGCTGCACCGCTATCCGCTGACGCCCGCGGCCGACCACGGGCCGGCGCAACCGCGCATCCTGCGGCAGATGTTTCGCGGCCATGCCAGCTGGTTCTACGGGCTGTGGCGGCATGCCGGGCTGGTGGAAAGCTATGACCGGGTCTTGCGCGACTATGACGACCCCTGGGGCTGCGATCACCTGATCCTCTTGCATGCCATGCTGGCCGATGGCATCCGCGGCACGCAAGGGGGGGCGACCTTCATCCAGCGGGTGTTGCCGACCGACCGGCACTATGTGCCGAAAAAGCGCCCCGGCCTTGCCGCGATGACCGCGCGCAACCAGCGCTTTGAAGGCGTGGCCCGCCAGCTTCTGGCCGAAAGCGCGCTGGACGCGCGGACGAAGCAGGCGATTGCGCGCTGGATGCACCTTTACACGCTGCGGCGCTGCCACGGGGCCAAACGGCTGTTGCAGGCCCGGCTGAAGGCGCTTCTGGGCCGGGACTAGGCCGTCTGCGGGTCGCCCGGATAAAGGATGCGCGCGCCTTGCGGCAGCCAGGGGGCATCGGGCGGCAGGATGGCGCGGGCCCGGGCGGGGTTCAGCGCGGCCACCACCAGATCGACGGGCGGGCAGGCTTCGGGCGGCCGGATCGGGCGACCGTGAAGGGTGCCGCCCTGAAGATGCGGGTTGCGGTCAAGGAAGGCCACCAGGCCCGCGCCCAGGCGCGGGGCAAACAGCGCGCCGTAAAAGCCCGCGCCGTAGACGGCGATCCGCGCGCCTTGGGCGGGCAGCGCCGCCAGGGCCGCGAACAGGCGCTGCCATTCGGCCAGTAGCGCCAGCGCAGGCGCGGTGTCTGGCGCCGGGGTCGTGCCGGGGCCGGACTCCGCCACCACCACATGCGCGCCGCGGAACAGGTCCTGGCGCAGCGAGGTCGCGTGCAGCCCCGCCGCCGCAAGGGCTGCGTGGATCGACGAGGGCACGAAATGGTTCAGGTGGTCGGCGACCAGCAGGTCTCCGGGGTTGCCGATCGGGTCGGGCACGGAGAAGAACAGCCGCCCGCCGGGCGCAAGGCAGCGCGCCAGGTCGGCCAGCACGGGCACCGGGGCCGCGACATGTTCCAGCACGAAATGCGCGGTGATCAGGTCGAAGCGGCCCGACCATTCGGCGGGCAGGGCATAGGTCGCCTGCTGCGCTTCGGGCACCCATTGCGCCCAATGCGGGCGGTAATCTTCGGACACGTCGAAGACATGCGGCACCAGGTCGGGGCGCAAGCCCAGCAGGCGGCGGGTGGTGGTGGCCTTGGCGGCGCCGAAATCCAGCAGCCGCGCGCCGGGGCCCAGGTCCAGCGCGGCCAAGAGCGCCGCCTGATGGGCGGTGCGAAAGACCGGGCCATCGGCGCCCATCTCATAGAGCTGGTCGTGGTCGTCGGATTGCAGCGAGATGCGGTAGTCGTGGTCGTAAAAGGCCTGCACGTCGGGCAGGTCGGGCGATTGCACATGGCCGCAGGCGCGGCAGACCCAGACCTTGGTCGGCACCTCAAGCCAGGTCGACAGCGAGGTCATCGCCGGCGGCGGCGCGGCATGGTCGGGCGCGCCCAGGGCCGCCCCGCAGACGCGGCAGCCGGTCATTGCGGCGGCGCGACCAGTTCGGGCAGGATCGTCTCGAAGCTTTGCCCGGCGGCGAACGACCCGCGCCACGACAGCCGCACGCCCGTGGGATCGGCAAAGTTGAACATCCGCCACTGCATCGACCAGCGCGGCCGGTCCGAGACATTCTCGCCCGACTGGTGCAGCGTCAGGAAATCCATCACGATCAGGTCGCCCGGTTCGGTGCAGGGCGCGGCATGGGGGTATTTCGCCAGCCGCTCGGCCTCGCGGTCCAGCCGCAGGGCATAGGCGCCGGCCTTGCCGATGCCGGCGTCGTCCTTCCAGACCGGCACGATGCCTTCGCGCTGCGAGCCGATGGCCAGTTCGACCGGGCCGATCTCGGGGAAGATCGACACCAGCGGCGACCAGAACACCATGCCGTCGGGGCTGCGCAGCTGGGCGGGGAATTCCTGGTGCCAGGGGGCGCGGAACTTGTCCTCGCCGGGGTTGTCGATGCGGATGCCGTAGCCGCCGGCGGCGATGGCGGGGTCGGACCCGGGGCGCAGGGCGCGGAAGACGGCGTCGTTGCGGGCATCGGAGACCAGCCGCATGAAGGCCGGGATCTGCTTGACCGCATCATAGACCTCGCCGCCCCAGGCGCGGTTCTTCGCGATCAGCGCGCGGTAGCCGGGGCCCATCGCCTCGTCCGCCGTGGCGGTGGGGGCATCGACGCCATACTTGGCGCAAAGCGCGGCGACGATGCGGCGGGCGCCGTCGCGGATCGGCTCGATCTGGGTCTGGCGGTCGTAGAAGCCGCGGAAGATGGCATAGCCGTCGCGGGCGAACTGGGCAGCCTCAGTGGTGAAATCGCGGGTCATGGCGTCTGCTCCCTGGCAGTGCGGAAGGCGCGCCAGTCAAGGCTGGCGGGGCACAGGTGGTCGCCCGCAGATGCGCCCGCGGCGGCCAGAAGGTCAAGCCCCGTGACATAGGGCGAAAAGTCGCCATGCGCCTGCGGCCAGGGCCGGGGGGCGTAGTCCATGTAGCTGACGGCGATGCCGGCGGCGTTCAGCGCGTCGTGATCCAGATAGGCGAAGGCACCGTGGCCGGTGATGTAGTGATCGCCCCCCACCGCCTGCACCAGCCGCAGAACGCGGTCCGATGAGGTGCCCGAGACGGCCATGGCCGAACTGCGCAGGATGCGCGGCGGCAGGCAGCCAAAGGCGCGGGCCTGCGCCTCGGCCCCGGCGATCAGCCGGTCGCACAGGGTGCCGGGGGTGGACATGGCCGCGTCGAACAGCGCCAGCGCCTGCGCGGCGGACGGATAGCCGCGGAAGGATTGCGCCAGCATCTGGCGGTGGCTGGCGGGCCAGTCCTGCCCTCGCGCCGTCAGGTCGGCGATGCGCTGAAAGCTGCCGGTGCCCTCCAGCGGGACGGTCATCCACTTGCGGCCCGAGGGCAATTTCACCTGCACCCGGTTGGTGAAGCTGCCCTTCGAGAACTGCGCGTCGTCGAGCCAGATGTAGACATCGGCCAGCGCCATCTGCGCCATGAAGCCGGCCCAGGGGAAATACATCGGCTGCGAGATCACGACCCGGGTCACGCCAGCGCCTTTTCGCAGATCACCACGTCATGCAGCGCCGCGCCGTCGTCGTATTGCGCGCGCAACGTGCCGACACGGTGCCAGCTGGCGCGATCATACAGCGCCAGCGCGGCCCCATTGTCGGCCCGCACCTGAAGCAGCACTTTGCGCAACCCCAGTTCGTCCCGCGCGGCCGCTTCGGCGGCGGCCAGCGCGCGGGCACCCAGGCCCCTGCCCCGCGCCGCCGGCAAAAGCGCCAGCCCCAGCCAGCCGAAACGGTTCTTGCGGTGGATGTCGCTGATCTGGACGAACCCTAGCGCGCCTGTGCCATCGTCGATCACCCGGAACCAGCCCGCGCCTTCGCGGCGCACGATCCAAGCCGCGGCCTCGGCCACGGGATCGGCGGGCGGGGCGGGATCGGGGTTCGCCATCAGAAGGTGCTGCAACGCCCGGTCAGCGCGCAGCGCGGCCAGCGCCGCGGCATCGGCGGGGCCTGCGGGCCGCAACAGGGGATCAGTCCGACCGGGCACGCACATAGCCGCCGGGCGAGGAGGACAGCACCAGCTTGCCGTTCAGCACCTCGTCCACCTCGAAGCGGTCGGTCTCGGCCATGTAGTCCTGCAAGGCCGACAGCGGCTCGTCGCCCTTGAACCAGACCTTGGAGCGCTTTTTCGGTGCGTTTTCCTCGGTCACATGGCCGACCAGCGTATCGGCCACCACCATGTAGCAACCGGGCGTCACCATCGGCCCATAGGCGCGGCATTCGGCCAGCACATGGGCGCGGCTGTGGTCGCTGTCCAGCACCACCATCACCTTGGCGCCGGGCGGAATCTCGGCCCGCACCCGCGCCAGCGTGTCTTCGTCGACCGAGCCGCCCTCGATCAGCACCACCCGCTTGGACATCGGATGCTTTTCGATCGAATCGCGGTTGTGGGCGCGGATGTCGATATCGACGCCGATCACCTTGCCGTTGCCGATCATTTCCAGCAGCGAGGCCATGAACAGGACCGAACCGCCCCGCGCCACCCCGGTTTCGATGATCACATCGGGCTTGGTGGCCCAGATCACCTCTTGCGTGGCCATCACGTCGGCCGGCATCTGGATGATCGGCACCCCCATCCAGGACCAGAGATAGGAATAGTCATAGGCGTCCAGCGCGGTCACCAGATCCAGCGACTGGCGGAACGCAGCCTTGTCCTGGCCAAGCGCCAGCGACTGGCGGCGCTTCGACTCTTCGAATTCCTGGCGGTCGTCCTTGTGGGTCACTTTGCCCTCGGCCTTGCAGTTGGCTATGGCTTTCGTGTTTAGGTGGTCGGCAGAGAAGAGGAAAGCAGGATATGAGCGGCACAGGCGGCGAACTGCCCTTGATCCCGGTCGCGGGCCCTTCGATCACCGAACGCGAGGGCGAGCTGGCGCGCGAGGCGGCGATGGGGGCCTGGGGGCCGGACCATTACCGCTACAACGCGCGGTTTGAATCGATGATGGCCGAATACGTCGGCGTCGCCCATGCCGTCAGCCTGCCGCATGCGACCAGCGGGCTGCACCTGGCGCTGGCCGCCGCCGGCATCGGGCCGGGGGACGAGGTGATCGGGCCGGACGTGACCTGGATCGCCTCGATGGCGCCCGTTTCCTATGTCGGCGCAACGCCGGTCTTCGTCGACATCCTGCCCGATACCTGGTGCCTGGACCCGGCGGCGGTGGAAGCGGCGATCACGCCCCGGACGCGGGCGATCATCGGCGTCGATCTTTACGGTTCCATGTGCGACTGGGCCGCACTTCGCGACATCGCCACGCGCCACGGCCTGGTGCTGATCGAGGACGCGGCCGAGGCGCTTGGCTCCACCTATGCCGGGCAGCAGGCGGGCAGCTTGGGCGACATGGCGGTGTTTTCCTTTCACGGATCGAAGACGATCACCACCGGCGAAGGCGGGATGCTGGTGACGAACGATGCCCATCTGCACGCCCGCGTGCAGAAGCTGCGCGACCACGGCCGCCCGCCGGGAGACCGGTTCTTTCTGAACGACGAAGTGGCCTTCAAGTACAAGATGAGCGCGGTTCAGGCCGCGCTTGGCATCGCGCAGATGGAGCGGATCGGCGCGTTGATCGACTACAAGCGGCGGCTGTTCGGCTGGTATCGCGACC
>JAGPCN010000163.1 GCA_018058035.1 Fuscovulum sp. | reverse complement strand
GAGCAGTTCCTGACCGCAATCGCCAGGCACCCCGAGATCACGGAATGCCTGCTGGTCACCGGCAACATCGACTATATCCTGCGCATCTGGGTCAGGGATATCGATGCACTGGGAACCTTCATCCGTGACGTGCTGCAATCAATCCCGGCGGTGACCGAGACCACGACGATGGTGATCCTGAAGCAGGGCAAGGACTGGAAGCGCCCGCGTTAGCGGGCGCCCGCGGTCAGGCCCCTGGCGCGGGCGGCGATGCTGGCGGCGTCGATGCCGTAATGTCGGTACAGGTCGCCGATGGTGCCGGTCTGGCCGAAATGTTCGACCCCCAGCGACACGGTGCGGTGGCCGCCAACGCCGCCCAGCCAGGCAAGTGTCGCAGGATGGCCGTCGATCACCGTCACCAGCGTGCAGTGCGCCGGCAAGCCGCTGACCAGCCGCTCGATGTGGGACAGCGCCGACGCACTCCCCCGCGACCGGGCGCGCTGCGCCGCCGTCCAGCCAGCATTCAGCCGATCGGCCGAAGTCACCGCCAGCACGCCGACATCGCGCCGTCCTTCGGCCAGGGCGCCAGCCGCCTTGATCGCCTCGGGCGCCACGGCACCCTGATAGGCGATGACCACTTCGCAGTTCGGCCCCGGCGGGCGCAGCCAATAGGCGCCGTCGATGGCTCCCTGGCGGAAGGCATCATCGTGCCGTTTGCCGGGTTGTTCAATCGGGTTCGTGGTCAGCCGCAGATAGACCGAACCGCCGGTTTCATCGCGCAGCCAGGTGCGTTCGTCCGGGTCGCCCTCGCCATCGCGCTGAAGGTAGTCGAAGGCCCATTCCATGATGACCGCCAGCTCGTCGGCGAAGGCCGGTTCAAAGGCGGCCAGACCGTCCTGCGCCAGGCCGATCAGAGGCGTGCTGATGGACTGATGCGCGCCCCCTTCCGGCGCAAGTGTCACGCCAGAGGGTGTGCCCACGATCATGAACCTTGCGTCCTGATAGCAGGCGTAGTTCAGCGCATCGAGGCCGCGGCAAATGAAGGGATCGTAGACCGTGCCGACCGGGATCAACCTTTTGCCGAACAGGCTGTGGCTCAGCCCCGCGGCGCCCAGAAGCAGGAACAGGTTCATCTCTGCGATGCCCAGTTCAAGGTGCTGGCCTTCGGGCGTGAACTCCCACTTCGCGGTCGAGGGGATGCGGTGTTCGATGAAGGCGTCGGCCTGCGGCTTGCGGGCAAAAAGCTTGCGGCGGTTGACCCAGGGGCCAAGGCTGGTGGTGCCGGTCACATCGGGCGAGGTGGTGACGATCCGCGCGGCCAGGGCAGAGTCGCCCTTTGACAGGTCGTCCATGATCTTGCCGAAGGCGGCCTGCGAGGAAATCTCGCGGTCGGTGTCGAAGGCGATATGCGGCACCGCCAGCTTGTCATCGCGATAGCGGCGGCGGCCTTTGGCAAAGAACGGCACCCTGGCCAGAAAGGCCCGCAGCGCGGCAAGGTCGGGGACGCCCGCGAAGGCTTCCCATTCCTCTCCCTTGGCCACGCCCATGTGGTCCTGCCAGGCCGCAAATTGCGTCGGGTTCATCAGGCCACCGTGGTTGTCCTTGTGCCCGGCAATCGGCGTGCCCCAACCCTTGATCGTATAGGCCAGAAAGCACGTCGGCCGGTCATGGTCCACGGCGGCGAAAACCTCGGCCATGGTGTCCACGCAGTTGCCGCCCAGGTTTTCCATCAGGGCGGCAAGGTCGGCGTCCGACCGCCGCTCGATCAGGGCCGAGACCGCACCCTGATCGCCCAGGTCGTCGCTCAGCCGCTTGCGCCAGCTGGCCCCGCCCATGAAGGTCAGTGCGGCATAGTCCTGGTTCGGGCAGCGGTCGATCCAGTCCCGCAGCGCCTCGCCCCCCGCTTCGGCAAAGGCCGCGCGTTGCAGGGCGCCGTATTTCACGCGGATCACATCCCAGCCAAACGCCTCGAAGATCTTTTCGATCCGGACGAAAAGGCCTTCGCGCACGATGCCGTCCAGCGACTGGCGGTTGTAGTCGATGATCCACCAGCAGTTCCGGAGGTCGTTCTTCCAGCCCTCCTGCAGGGCTTCGTAGACATTGCCCTCGTCCAGTTCGGCATCGCCGACCAAGGCCACCATCCGGCCCAGCGGCAATTCTGTGCCCCAACGCTTGGCCGCGATGAAATCCTGCACCAAGGAGGCAAAGGCCGTGATCGCCACCCCCAGCCCCACCGAGCCGGTCGAGAAGTCGACGTCGTCAACATCTTTCGTCCGGCTCGGGTAGCTTTGCACCCCGTGAAGCCCCCGGAAATTCTCCATCTTCTCGCGGGTCTGGTTGCCCATCAGGTACTGGATCGCATGGAACACGGGCGAGGCATGCGGCTTGACCGCCACCCGGTCCTGCGGCCGCAGCGCCGAGAAATAGAGCGCCGTCAGGATCGACACCATCGAGGCCGAAGACGCCTGATGCCCCCCGATCTTGATCCCGTCCACCTTGGGGCGGACGTGATTGGCGTGGTGGATCATCCAGAGCGACAGCCACAGAAGGCGCTGTTCCAGGGTCTTGAGGTGGCTCATGTGCAGGGACTCCGCGCGGTCAAGCTTGTTGGCACTGTAGAGACGGCCCCGGGGCTAGTGTCGCCAATTATTCGCCAGTTTAGCCAACTTCTGTGGCGACTTTCACCAACAGATCTTACTTTTGCGATGGTATCGACTTTTACCCCTTACCGAGGGTTAGAAGGCGGGCCCCAGTCACGGCGACGATGTGCAGCTACAGTGGCCCTGATGATGTCACCGCCCCCCGATGGCATATCTGTGCCGAGGTGGGTGAGCGAGGGACCTTGGGGAGCGCTGCCATACCCTCAAATCTCAAGACCAGTGCTGACAGTTTCCTGACAGTACGCTACCGGATACAATCCAGTTCTACTCGGGGCAGGCGCCGCCTGACGTTGCCGGAGAAACGGGGTATTTGTGAGCCAGACGGCAAAGTTCCTGTCGCTGCGCGAGGTTGCCAGCGAGATCGACGATTGCAGCGATCTGGACACGATCCTGCGGCGCCTGATCGTTCTGACCTGCAAGCATGCGAACTGGGGCCTCGGCTCGATCATGGCCATCGATCCGGCGCAGGGGCTGGGCCATGTGCTTGTGCGCCACGACCCCGCGCTGATCGGCGGACAATTGGCTGACCAGTGGGACCTTGCCACAAGCCCCGCGCTGGTCGCCTTGCGCCGCAACGAACCCGTCTACATCCGCGACGCCCGTGAGGCCGAGGCATACCCGGGCTACCGGCAGGACGCGCTGGCCCGCGACTACCGGACCGTCCTGGTGATGCCGATGAACTGCACCGATGCCCTGGGCCGCCCATTGGTGCTAAGCGTGATTTCCCGGCATGTCACCGAAGTGGGCGAGGAAGCCCTGGCCCACCTGGGCACCATTCTTCACCTTGGCGCCCTTGCGGTCGCGCATGAGCATCGCCTGTCCGCGCAGCGGCGGATGGCGGACCGGCTGAAACAGGCCCTGACCACGCAGACCGAGCTGCTGGAGCATGTGTTGCGCGATGGCTCCGTTCCGGACTTGGCCGCCATGGCCTCGCACCTGCTGCCGAACCCGGCTGTCGTGGTCGACCTGACCGCGAACCAGGTCATCGCCGGCCGCTCTCCCGATCCCGGCCAGTTCGACGATGCCGCTTGGCAAGAGGCGGCTCAGGGGCCGCTCTTGCGCCCTCTGACCAAGGCAGCTCGCGAGGCGGCAAGCCAGCCCGCCGGGCTCGTGCCGCTGCTGTTGCAGGACGGTGCGCGGACCTTGCGCCTTCCGGCCCGGGTCGAGCCGATGTTCGTCGGGCAGCAGTTGGTGGGTGCGATGATCGTCTTTCCCGCCTCGCCGGACCTTGACGACCTCGACCAACTCATCCTGGACAGTGCCAAAGTGGCTCTTGGAACGCACATGATGCGCAGCCACATCCGCTATCGGGCCGAGACCCGGACTCAGACGGAACTTTTCATGGAACTGGCCGAGGGTCGTTGGCAGGATGCCAAGGAGCTGATTCAGCGGGCGCTGCGGATCGGTCTGAACCTGGGTCGGCCACAGCAGATGGTGGTGGTGGATTTCTCCCGCAAGCCGACCGCACCGACCTGGGTCTCGACCGAGATCGCTCGTGCGGTGGCGCGAACCTTGCAAGGCGTCGATGGAGCGCTCTGCATCGCCGTCGAAGGCGGCGCGGTCTGCCTGGTGCCACCCGACCCTGTCGCGCAGCCAGACCGCACGGCCCGGCTGACCCGGCGCCTGGCCGAAGACCTGGGGCGTCATTTCGACGAGGTGCCGATCGTCGCCGTCAGCGACCCCTGCCGCCGGCCCGAGGATTACCCCGCCGCCTGGGAGCGCTGCGCCCGGATGATCCGCATCGCCCGCACCTTCGGCCTGACCGGCGCACTGGCGGTGCAGCACTTCGGCCCGCTGGCCATGCTGATCGCCCGGCTTGAGGCCGGCGAGGTCACCGGGTTCGTGGACAGCAGCATCGGTGCGCTGGTGCGGCACGACCAGGCGCATGGCTCTGAATTCCTGCCGACGCTGGCCGCCTATCTGCGCGAGGGATGCCGCAGCCAGGCCTGTGCCGATGCCCTGGGGCTGCATGTCAGCACGTTGCGCCACCGGCTGGCCCGCATGCGCGACCTGTTCGGGATCGAGGTCGATGTCCCGGAACGGCGGTTCGCCTTGGAGCTGGCCGTGCGGCTGCACACCCTCACCGGCGGGTCCTAGGCTTCGCAAAGGCCATCCTGCGAAACGCAGCATGCAATGTGCGCATGATACTGCGTTTCGCAGGAAGACGGCCCGCGCCTGCCCGGGTTCTTATTCCCGCCAGAGGACGAAGAACTGTCCCGGCCCGAACGGCACATCCAACGGAGGTATCTGACCGATGAACACCAATCGACTGTCCGCCCTTGCCGCGTCCCTGGTCCTGGGCCTGGCCGCGCTTCCCGTCCAGGCCGGCGAGGTCCTGGACCGGGTTCTTGAAGCAAAGCTGCTCAAGGTTGCCACCGACGCGAACTGGGCGCCGCAATCCTTCGTGAACGAAAACAACGAGATGGACGGTTTTGACGTCGATGTCGGGAAAGAGATCGGCAAGCGGTTGGGCGTTGAGGTGGAATTCGTCACCCCCGGCTGGGACATCATCACCGCGGGCAACTGGCAGGGCCGCTGGGACATGCATGTCGGCTCGATGACACCCACCGCCGAACGCGCCAAGATCTTCGACTTCCCCGCCGTCTACTACTACACCCCGGCCGCCGTCGCCGTGCACAATGACAGCAAGGCCGCCCAACTGTCCGACCTGGATGGCAAGGTCGTCGGCACCACCACCTCGTCCACCTTCGAGGCCTACGCCAACCACGACCTGACGCTGGACGCCGCCGGCTCGCCCCCCTTCACTTACCAGTTCACGCCGGCCGAGGTGAAATCCTTTGCCAACTCGTCCACCGCGCTTGACGACCTGCGCCTTGGCGATGGCGTGCGGCTGGATGCGGTGATCTCGTCCCTGCCCAGCATCCTTGAGGCCGCGAAGGCCGGCTACCCGATCAGGCAACTGGGCGAGCCGGTGTTCTACGAACCCCTCGCCGTGGCGATCGAGCTGGGTGACAAGGAGCTGAACGACAAGATCGCCGAGGCCGTGGCCGCGATGCAGGCCGATGGCACGCTCAGCACCCTTTCGGTGAAATGGTACGGGGTGGACTATACCGTCGCCAAGTAACCAGCTTGCGCCGGCGGCCCCGCACACCGGGGCCGCCCCCGACACCCCGGGAGACCTGGATGCCCTTCGCCGATACCGTCGAAACGGATGTGCTGGTCCACAAGCCGTGGTTCGTGGCCGCGCTGTTCCTGGCCGTGTTCCTGCTGTTCCTGGCCATCGACCTGACCGGAACCGCCGCCGGCGAATGGATGCGCCCGGTGATCGGCGAGCCGTCGGAAAGCGGCCTTGCCGGCCGCGCGGCGATTGCCTTCACCCTGGCCACCCTCTTCTGCCTGAACGTGGTCGCCATCGCCTTCCTGCCGCTGCCGGCGCAGATCGGCGTGGTCTGGCTGGAACTGCTGGCGCTGTTCCTGGCCTTCTTCCAGACCTTCGACCTCAGCCTGCCCTTCATCCGCGAAAAGCTGCCCTTCATGGTGATGCAGGGCCTGCTGACCACGGTCTTCATCTCGGCGATCTCGATCCTGATCGCCACCGCCATCGCCATCGTCGGGGCCACGGCCAAGCTGTCTAACAACGGCTTCGCCTTTGCCATCGCCAGCTTCTACACCTCGTTCTTCCGCGGCCTGCCGCTGTTGATGCAGGTCTACCTGATCTATCTGGGCCTGCCGCAACTGGGCTTCATCATCGACGCCGTGCCCGCCGGGATCGTGGCGCTGTCGCTGTGCTACGGCGCCTACATGACGGAAATCTTCCGCGCCGGCATCCAAAGCATCGACCGCGGCCAGTGGGAGGCCGCGCGCTCCATCGGCTTCGGCTTCGGCCTGACCATGCGCCGGATCATCCTGCCGCAGGCCCTGCCGGTGATCATCCCGCCCACCGGCAACCAGTTCATCTCGATGCTGAAGGACAGCTCGCTGGTTTCGGTCATCGGGGTGTGGGAGCTGATGTTCCTGGCCCGCACCCTGGGCCAGAAAACCTTTCAGCACATGGAAATGCTGATCACCGCGGCGATGTTGTACTGGGGCATGTCGATCGTGCTGGAACTGATCCAGGCCCGCATCGAGCGCCACTATGCCCGGAGCAAGGCCCGATGACCACCGAGGCAATCATCCAGGCCACCGACGTTTGCAAATGGTACGGCTCCTTCCAGGCGCTGAAGGACATCAACCTGACGGTGTCGAAGGGCGAAAGGATCGTCCTCTGCGGCCCCTCCGGCTCGGGCAAGTCGACGCTGATCCGCTGCTTCAACCGGCTTGAGGCGCATCAAAGCGGCGAGATCACGGTCACCGGCATCCGGCTGCATTCCAGGATGCGCAACGTGGCCGAGGTGCGGGCGAATGTCGGCATGGTGTTCCAGCACTTCAACCTGTTCCCGCACATGACCGTGCTGAAGAACTGCATGGTCGGCCCGATGTGGATCAGGGGCCAGTCCGAGGCGCAGGCGCGCAAGACCGCGATGGAATACCTGGAACGCGTCCGCATTCCGGAACAGGCGGGCAAGTATCCGGTCCAGCTGTCCGGCGGCCAGCAGCAGCGCGTGGCCATCGCCAGGTCGCTGTGCATGCACCCCGCGGTGATGCTGTTCGACGAACCCACCTCGGCGCTGGACCCGGAGATGGTGTCCGAAGTGCTGGAAACCATGACCAGCCTGGCGAAAGACGGCATGACCATGGTCTGCGTCACGCACGAGATGGGCTTTGCCCGCGCCGTGGCCGACCGGGTGATCTTCATGGATGCCGGCCGCATCGTCGAACAGGCCCCGCCCGAAGACTTCTTCCGCAACCCCAGGAACGAGCGGACGGCGCTGTTCCTGGGCCAGATCCTGAACCACTGACGTGATGAGCGCGATGCAGAACGCTGACGACGACCTTGCCTTCGAGACCCGTGCCATCCACCACGGCCACGACCCCTCGGCCCATCAGGGCGCGGTGGTGCCGCCGGTCTACATGAACGTGACCTATGCCTTCGACGACATCGAGGCCTTCGGCCGTTCCGCCGCGGACAGCAACCTGTACGCCCGGCCCTTCAACCCCACGACCGAACTGCTGGAACGCAAGTTGGCCGATCTGGAAGGCGGCGCGGCGGCGCTGGTCACCGCCTCGGGGATGGCGGCCATCGGCACCACTCTGATGGGCCTTTTGTCGGCGGGCGACGAGATCCTCCATCACCGGACGCTGTATGTCTGCGCCGGCAAGCTGATGGTGGAACTTCCCCGCTTCGGCATCACGCCGGTCGCGGCCGACCTGACGGACCTGGCCAGCCTGGATACCCTGGTCACCCCCCGGACACGGGCGATCTATTTTGAGACGCCGGTGAACCCGCTGCTGGAGGTGATCGACATTGCCGCCGTCGCCGCCTGGGCGCACCGGGCTGGGCTGCGGGTGATCGTCGATTCCACCTTTGCGACCCCGGTCCTCTGCCGGCCGCTGGACCTGGGGGCCGACATCGTGGTGCATTCGCTGACCAAATACGTCAACGGCCATGGCGATGTGCTGGCTGGCGCGGTGATCGCCGATGCGGCAACCATCGACCACCTCCGCCGCGGCGCCTTCAACCACATCACCGGCGCGGTCCTAAGTCCTGCCGCTGCCGCGCTGGTGATGCGGTCCTTGCAGACGCTGGCCCTACGGATGGACCGGCACTGCGCCACCGCCCTGACGGTGGCGGCGATGCTTGAGGCGCACCCCGCGGTCGCCTGGGTGAAGTATCCCTTCCTGCCCTCGCATCCCCACCACGACCTCGCCCGCCGCCAGATGCGCGGCGGCGGTGGCGTGGTCAGCTTCGGCGTCCGTGGCGGCTATGACGCCGCGCGCCAGGTGATGAACCGGCTGCGGCTGATCTGCCGGGCGGTCAGCCTGGGCGACACGCATTCGCTGATGACCCACCCGGCCAGCCTAAGCCGGGGCGACAGCACGCGGCCCCGGGCGCACCAGGCCGGCGTTCTGGACGACATGCTGCGCCTTTCGGTCGGGCTTGAGCATGTCGACGACATCACGGCAGACCTGCGGCAGGCGCTGGAGGGATAACGGTCTCCGATCACGGCCCACCTGCGTCCCGACAGCTGGCTGATGCCTGAAGGCATCGGGCAATCAGGCACTTCCAATTGGCCCAAGGCGATCTTCCGTCTGTCTTGCGCATTGGGCGGACCATCGTTGCACTGTCTTGCCCTCACACCCCTGCCGCCCAGATCCGGAACCTTCCCTGTCCGGTGACCTCGCGCACCAGGTCGCGGGCGACCAGCGTGTCCAGGTTTCGCTGCACGGCCGCGCGAGAGGCGCCGGTCTCAAGCTCGGCCTGCGGGGCGGCCAGCATCGGATGGGCGGCCAGCGCTGCGATCAGGCGGGCGGGGGTGCGGCCCTGCAGGTCGGCCGTAGCGGCTTCGGCCTTCGCGCGCCAGGCCACCAGTCGGTCCAGCGCCATCAGGGCCGACAGCACCGCCCGGTGCGCGCCAGTGATCCAGCCGGCCAGCCGCGCCTCGGCTGACCCGCTGGCCGACATTGCCGCAAACCCCACCAGTGACAGCGGCAGGAACGGCAGCGCGCCCAGAACCGACTCTGGCCCCGCGACCCGCGCGCCCAGAACCGCAGCCTCCAGCCCCCGCAGATGATCGGGCCGTTCGTCCAGGCTGCGCCACAGCCGGAACAACGCCGCGCCCTTGGTCACCGCGCTGGCGCCCGCCAGGGCCTCCATCTCGGCCGCCACATCGGCCAGCAGGACCGGATCGGCCCGGCCCTCCTCGCCCAGCGAAAGCGACAGGCTCTCGGCCAGCCCCCTGCCCTGCTGCGGGGCCATCAGCCGCCGCGCCACCCAGGCGGTACGGATCAGCCCCTCGCCGCCGTCGTCCGCCGCGCCGATGCGATACGACAGCCAGAGCGCCAGCCGGTCGGCGGTGACCCGGTCGCCGCTCCACCAGCTGAGACTGGATGCCTCGGCCAGCGCCAGCCGCTGCACCGCCCCCGGCCCCGCCAGGGCCACCCGCTCGGCCAGCCGGCCAAGGTCGAAGCACAACTCTGCCAGGTCGGCCGCCAGCGCGCCTTGCGCGGCCCGCCATCCGGCCGCATCCACCAGCGAGGCACGTCCGGCCCGCGGCACAGGCGCCAGCGGGTCCCCGGGATCGCCCTCCTCCGGCTCTTCCGGTTTGTCGCATTTGCTTCACGATTTCACTGCGTCCTTTTCACATTATTTCCGCATGGTAGGGGGAAAACAGGGGCCAACTTGTGCTTTGCGATTTCAATTTCATCACTGATTTCAATAGCGAGGCGAGG
>JAGPCN010000162.1 GCA_018058035.1 Fuscovulum sp. | reverse complement strand
ACCGACAGCATCGCCGCGCCGTGCGGGTTGGCGGCGGCCTTGACGGCAAAGGATTCCATCGCGCGGCCGACCATGTCGCGGACCATGCCGTCTTCGGTGACCTCGGCGATGGGGCGGGTGGAAATATGCTGGCCGTCGCGGATCACGGTCACCCGGTCGGCGATGCGGAAGATCTCGTCCAGGCGGTGGCTGATGTAGATCACCGCCACGCCCTGCGCCTTCAGCGCCCGGGCGATGGACAGCAGCCGCGCCACCTCGTGCGCCGACAGGCTGGCGGTGGGTTCGTCCATGATCAGCACCTTGACCGACAGCGACAGGGCGCGGGCGATTTCGACCGTCTGCTGTTCGGCCAGCGTCAGCCCGCTGGCTGCGCGGCGCACATCCAGGCTGACGCCCAACTGGTCGATCAGCCGGGCGGCTTCGCGGTAAAGGCCCGGCCAGCGCATCACCAGGCCCTGTCCGCGCTTCGAGATGAAAATATTCTCGGCCACGTTCAGGTCGGGAAAGACCATGGGTTCCTGATAGATGGCGGCGATGCCGGCCTCTTGCGCCTCTTGCGTGGACCGCAGCGTCACCGCGCGGCCGTCGACCTGCACCTCGCCGGCATCGGGCCGGTAAACGCCGGTCATGATCTTGATCAGCGTGGATTTTCCGGCGCCGTTCTCGCCGACGATGGCATGCACCTCGCCCGGCATCACCGCCAGGCTCAGGTCCTTCAGCGCCTGCGTCGCCGCAAAGCTCTTGGAGACCGAGCGCAGTTCCAGAACCGGAGATTGGGTCACGTCCGCGCATCCTTCGAAAGGGGGCAGCGGCAGGGAACGCCGCCAGGCCCTTTCATCTGTCCTCAAATATCCCGGGGGGTGCGGGGGGCTGGCCCCCCGCCTTCGTGTCACATCCGCGCCGCGATCAGTTCGCCGCGGCCTCGACATTGTCCTTGGTGTAGATGGTGAACGGCCCCATCAGGATGCGCTTGGCGCCGGCGCGGCCGGGGTCTTCCTCGATCTTGAAGGCACCCATCCGGCCTGCAACGAACTCTTCGCCCACCTCGCCCTTGATGGCGCCGGTCGCCAGCGCGTACGACGTCTGGTAGGTCAGGTAGCCGAGATCGACAAAGCTCCACAGCGCGAACTGGGGGGCGCAGCCGTTCAGCGAATAGCTGACCATCTCGGCCGGCAGGCCCAGGCCGCTGACCTTGACCTTTTCGCACAGACCTTCGTCTTGCATCGCCTTGGCGGCGGCGACGATGCCCACCGTGGTCGGCGCCATGATCACCTTCAGGTCCGGATACTTGTCGACCAGACCCAGGGCCTTGTTGTAGCTCTCTTCCGACTGGTCGTTGCCGTAGACCACGTCGACCAGCTTCAGGTCCTTGTACTTTTCACCCTTCAGCGCCTCTTTCATCGCCTCGATCCAGGCGTTCTGGTTGGCGGCATCGGGGCTGGCCGACAGTACGGCGAACTCGCCCGAACCGCCCGCCAGGTCAAAGGCCATGTCGGCCATCACGGTGCCGATCGAGCCGAAGTCGACCTGCGCCACGAAGACCGTCTCCCCCGCGCCCGAGGGGATCGGGCTGTCCCAGGTCACCACCTTGGTGCCGGCGGCCTGCGCGGCCTCGGCCGTGGGGGCGATCTGGTCGCCGGCGTTGTTCGACAGCATCACCACATGCTGCTTTTGCGTGGTCGCGGTGGTCAGCATCTCGATCTGGCCCGCGGCCGAGTTCTCGGGCGTCGGCCCGATGTATTCCAGCTTGCCGGTCGAGCCCAGTTCCGCCGCCGCCTCCTGCGCGCCGCGGTTGGCCTGGTCAAAGGGCAGGATGCCCAGGAACTTCGGCAGCAAGACCGCGTTCACTTCGGCGCCCGGAGCGGCGGTGACGGGTTCGGCCATCGCCGTCGTGCCCATCATCGCCGCAAAGCCCGCGGCCACGAAAAGGCCGCTCAGTCGGATCGTCTTCATCGTGTCGTTCCTCCCTCTTGTTGTCGCCGCCGCGGGTCAGGCCGCGGTCGGCATCTTCGCTTTCCCCGGGTCGGTCAGGATCACCTCGATCCCGGCCGCCCGCAGGTGATCGACCATCTGCGGCGGCGCCCCGGTGTCGGTGACCACCGTGTCCACCCGGGCCAGCGGGCAGACCACCATGTTGCCGCGCGCCTCGAACTTGGAACTGTCGGCGACGACGATCAGCCTTTCGGTGCGGCTGAGCAGCTTTGCCTCGGCCCGGGCAATCAGCGGATCGCTTTCGATCACCCCCAGCGGCGTGATCGCATAGGCCGACATGAACATCTTGTTCGCCGCGAAGTGCTGGATCGCATCGTCGTCGAAGGGCGACAGGATGATGCCCGGCTCGCGGTAGATCTCGCCCCCCGGCAGGACCACGCGGTTGGCGGAATGCGCCAGCAGTTCCTGCGCGATGGGGAAGGAATTGGTCAGCACCTGCATCCGGTGCCCGCGCAGGCATTGCGCCATGAACCAGGTGGTCGAGCCCGCGTTCAGGATGATGCTGTCGCCATCCTCGCACAGGTCCGCCGCTCGCGCGGCCACCGCCTGCTTTTCCGGCGTATGGATGGTCTGGCTGGCGCCAAAGGGGGTGGCCGTCAGTTCTCCCTGGCCCGCGACCTCGGCCCGTTCGGCGCCGCCGTGGACGCGGCGCAACTGGCCGCTGTCTTCCAGCTTGGCCAGATCGCGCCTCAGCGTGGCCACCGAGGCCCCGGTCAGCGCCGCCAGGTCGGTCACGCGGACAAGGCCGCGTTCGCGCAGCTTGGTCAGGATGAATTGCCAGCGTTCCCGTTCATGCATGACGGAAGGCTAGTCAGAAACGCTCAGATGCGTCAACAAACAATCGCAATGCTGCATTGCGGAAGATTCTCCGCGGCGCAGAATGACGTTTTGTGATTGACGGTGAGCGTCTTGCCCGTATCCTTTGCGGCAGTTTCCACACATGGCTGCCGCACCGATGACCAAGGATATCCTGCTGAAATCCCTGTGGGATGACACCCATGCCGCCACCTTGGACGAACCGGGCAAGCTTTTGTACCGGTCGAATCTGCTGGGCTCGGACCTGCGGATCACCAATTTCGGCGGCGGCAACACCTCCGCCAAGGTGGCCGCAAAAGACCCTTTGACGGGCACGGACGTGCAGGTGCTGTGGGTCAAGGGCTCGGGTGGCGACATCGGCAGCATGAAGCTGGACGGGTTCGCCACGCTGTACATGGACCGGCTGATGCAGTTGCGCGCGCAGTATCGCGGCCTGGACCAGGAAGACGCGATGGTCGAGGCGCTGGGGCATTGCATCTGGAACCTCAACCCGCGTGCGCCGTCGATCGACACCTGGCTGCACGGCTTCGTGCCGCGCGCGCATGTCGACCATGTGCATTCCGATGCCGTCATCGCGATTGCCGCCTGCGCCGATCAGGTGCGCCTGACACAAGAGATTTTCGGCGGCGCCCTGGGCTATCTGCCCTGGCAGCGGCCGGGCATCGACTTGGGCATCCAGCTGGGCCGGATGGCCGAAGAGAACCCGGGCCTGAAGGGCGTGGTGCTGGGCCAGCATGGGCTGTTCACCTGGGCGGATACGGCGAAGGATTGCTATCTGCTGACGCTGGAAATGATCAACAAGGCCGCCGTCTGGCTGGAGGCGAACGTCAGGCGCCCGGTCTTTGGCGGCGAACGGGTGCCCGCGCTGGCCCCCGAGGCCCGGCGCGCGGCGGCCCGGCGGCTGATGCCGCTGATCCGCGGCCGGATCGGCGGGGCCGAGGCGAAGTCGGGCCATTTCACCGATGCGCCCGAGGTGCTGGAGTTCGTGAACTCTGGCGCGCTGGACCGGCTGGCGCCGATGGGCACAAGCTGCCCCGACCATTTCCTGCGCACCAAGATCAAGCCGCTGGTGGTGCCCGCCGATGCTGACGAGGCCGCGCTGGATGCGCTGCTGGCCGGCTATCGCGCCGATTACGCGGCCTATTGCGACCGCTGCAGGCACCCGAATTCCCCGGCGATGCGCGACCCGAATGCGGTGATCTACCTGGTTCCGGGCGTGGGCATGCTGTCCTTTGCCAAGGACAAGGCGACAGCCCGTATCTCGGCGGAATTCTACCTGAACGCCATCAACGTGATGCGCGGGGCCTCGGGCGTGTCCACCTATCAGGGCCTGCCCGAAAAAGAGGCGTTCGACATCGAATACTGGCTGCTTGAAGAGGCCAAGCTGCAGCGGATGCCCAAGCCCAAGGCCATGCAGGGCCGGGTGGCCTTCATCACCGGGGGCGCGGGTGGCATCGGTTCGGCCAGCGCCGAACGTCTGATGCGCGAAGGCTGCAACGTGGTCCTGGCCGACATCGACCAGGCGGCGCTGGATGCGGTGGTGGCCGGGTTCGGCCAGCGCTACGGCCGCGACATGGTGCGCGGCGTGGCGATGGACGTGACCTCGGAAGCGCAGGTGATTGCCGCGCTGGAGTTCACCGTGGCCGAATACGGCGGGCTGGACGTGCTGGTGAACAACGCCGGGATCACATCCGCCGCGGCGGTCGAGGATACCACGCTGGCGATGTGGACCCGCACCATGGACATCCTGTCCACCGGCTATTTCCTGGTGGCGCGCGAAGGCTACCGCATCCTCAAGGCGCAGGGCCTGGGCGGCTCGATGATCTTCATTGCGTCGAAGAACGGGGTGGCGGCGTCGCCGGGCGCCAGCGCCTATTGCACGGCGAAGGCGGCGGAAATTCACCTGGCGCGCTGCATGGCGCTGGAGGGTGCGCCCATGGGCATCCGCGTCAACGTGGTGAACCCCGATGCGGTGCTGCGCGGCTCGAAGATCTGGCAGGGCGAATGGAGCCAGCAGCGCGCGGCCTCGAACAAGATCGCGGTGTCGGACCTGGAGGAGCATTACCGCAAGCGCAGCCTTTTGCAGCGGTCGGTCTTTCCCGAGGACATCGCCGAGGGGGTGTATTTCTTTGCCAGCGACCTGTCGGCCAAGTCGACCGGCAATTTCCTGAACGTGGACGCGGGCAACGCCGTGTCCTTCACGCGCTGAGGGGGTGGGAATGCTGGTTTCGGAGGATCTGGTCGGCAGCCTGAACGAGGCCGCAAGGGCCGCGCAGGAGGACGAGTTCGGCGCCCTGGGCCGGCAACTGGCCCGGCGGGGCATCGACATCGAGGCGATGGTGACCCGGGCGATGGCCTGGACGGTCGCCGTGCCGACCTGGGGCGTGGGCACCGGGGGAACCCGGTTCGCGCGCTTTCCGGGGAAAGGCGAGCCGCGCAACATCCACGACAAGCTGGCCGATTGCGGCGTGATCCAGCAGCTGACGCGGGGCGCGCGGACGGTTTCGCCGCATATCCCCTGGGACAAGGTCAGCGATTACAACGCCTTGCGGCAAGAGGCGGCGCAGTACGGGCTGGGCTTCGATGCGGTGAACTCGAACACCTTCCAGGACCAGGCGGACCAGACCCTGAGCTATCGCCACGGCTCGCTGGCCAATGCCCGCGCCGATATCCGGGCGCAGGCGGTGGCGCACAACATCGAATGCATCGAGATCGGCAAGGCCCTGGGTGCGCCGGCGCTGACGGTCTGGATCGGCGACGGCACGAACTTTGCCGGGCAGCAGAGCCTAAGCGGCATGTTCGAAAACTACCTGTCGGCGATGGAGCAGGTCTATGCGGCGCTGCCCCCGGACATGGGCCTGTTCATCGAGCACAAGATGTACGAGCCGGCCTTCTATTCGACGGTGATCTCGGACTGGGGCTCGTCGCTGATGGCGGCGCAAGCCTTGGGTCCGCAGGCCAAGTGCCTGGTGGACCTGGGCCATCACGCGCCCAACGTGAACATCGAACAGATCGTGGCACGACTGGTGCATGTGGGCCGGCTGGCGGGGTTCCACTTCAACGACTCGAAATATGGCGATGACGATCTGGACGCGGGCTCGGTCGATCCGTTCCGGCTGTTCCTGGTGTTCAACGAACTGGTCGAGGCGGAGTTGCGCGGGGCCAGGGGGTTCGATCCGGCCTACATGATCGACCAGAGCCACAACGTGACCGATCCGATCGAAAGCCTGATGGCGTCGGCGGTCGAGATCGCGCGGGCCTATGTGCAGGCCTCGCTGGTGGACCGGGCGGCGCTTGCGCAAGCGCAAGAGGCCAATGACGTGATGGCGGCGCACCGTTGCCTGAAGGCGGGGTTCCTGACCGACGTCTCGCCGATCCTGGCCGAAGCGCGGATGCGGCAGGGCGGGGCGCATGATCCCATGAAGGCCTATCGCGCCAGCGGTTACCGTGCGCGGGTGGCGAAGGAGCGGCCAGAGGTGAAGGGGGCTGGCGGCGGTATTGTCTGAGGAACGGATTTTCGTCGAAAATCCGAAGGTTGCGAGTTTTCTACGAAAACTCGGGCCACCGCCGGAGGGGAGGCCGGCAGGATGACAAGGCATTCGATCATCGACGAAAGCCGCGCGTTCTGGGGCGAGGTGGTGCATCCCTTGCTGGCCGCGCGCTTTCCGGCCGAGACGGCGCAGATGGCCGCAGGGGTCTTCGGCTATGGCTCCGAAGTGCTGCGGCTGGATGATGACTATTCTACCGACCACCATTTCGGCCTGCGGGTGAATGTGCTGCTGCCCGAAGGCGTGATGGCCGCCCGCGGTGGGACGATCGAGGATGCGTTGGCCCAGGGGCTGCCGCCGGTCTGGCGCGGCCGCGAACTGCGCGAGGGCTATACGCGGACCAGGGGCGTGGCGCTGGCCAGCCTGGAGCATCACCTGCGGTCGACCATCGGGCTGGACCGCCCGCCCGCGACCCCTGCCGAATGGCTGGCGATTCCCGAAGAGGACGTCATGCACATCGTCGCCGGAGAGGTCTGGCATGACCCCTCGGGCCGGTTTTCGGCGGTGCGGGCGGCCTTGGCGGGCTATTATCCCGAGGAGGTGCGGTTGCGCCGGCTGGCGCATTGGTGCCGGTATTTCAGCGGCATGGGGGTCTATGCGCTGAAGCGGGCGCTTTTGCGCGACAACGAGTTGTACGCCAACACCACCTTTGCGCGGTCGCTGCGCTGGGGCGTACAGATGGCGTTCCTGTTGGACCGGCACTATTACCCTTATGACAAATGGCTGACGGTGATGTTCCACCGGCTGCCCCGGATGGGTGCGCGGCTGGCGGCGATTGTCGAAGAGGCGCCCAGGCTGTCGACGCCGTGGGAGCGCAAGCTGGACCTGCTGCACCAGATGTCCGACGTGCTGGACGCTGCGATGGTCGAGGATGGCCTGATCGCGCGGCATCCGCGCTACAGGGTATCGGCCACCTCGGGCTATCGGCTTTTGGAATCGGCCTATGCCGAGCTGATCCGCAAATGCCCGGCCGAGATCCGGGGCATCGTGCCGCAGTGGGAGCAGGTCCATTGGGAGGGCTTCCATTCCGAGTTCGTCGCGGGCGTGGGGCTGGAGGACTGGCGGCGGATGCTGCTTCTGGAGGTGGCGGAATGAACGGATACGAGCGGGTGATGGCGACGATCAACCACCAGCCGGTGGACCGCACGCCGATCGACTGCTGGCTCTACCAGAAGCAGTTCCTGGAGCGGCTGGAGGCCGAATACGGCCCGCGCGAGAAGTTCATCGAAGAGTTCGGGATCGACGTCTTCGTCGGCCTGATGCCCTTTCCCAACCAGCATGGCCGCAAGTTCGACATCCACGAACTGGCCGACGTGCCGCTGGAGGATCCCCGCCACCCGAAGTGGCTGAACTTCACCGACTGGAACTATGATTTCGGCGGCACCAACATCGCCACCGCGATCCGCGACCACAAGGGCAAGCGCTGCGTGCTGGCGCATTGCTGGGGGATGGTGGAGGGGACGTCGTCCTTTCTTGGCATCGAGAATTGCTGGATGAACCTGGGCGGCCAACCGCAGCTGATGGCGAATTTCTTCGACCGCTATGCCGACTGGATGTGCGTCCAGGTCGACCAGATGATCGAGGCCGGGGTGGACATGATGACCCTGTCCGACGACTGGGGGTCGAACGGGACGATGCTGTTTTCCCCCAAGTCATGGCGGAAGCTGATCAAGCCCTATGCGATGCGGGTGGTGCAGCACGCAAGATCCAGGGGGATGCCGGTCAACCTGCACTCGGACGGCTATATCCTGCAGGTCGTCGATGACATCATCGAGATGGGCTATACCTCTTGGCATCCGGTCCAGGAAAGCGCCGGGATCGACCCGCGCGAGGTCAAGGCCAAGTGGGGCGACAAGATCACCATATATGGCTCGCTGGACGTGATCGACGGGCTGCTGAAGTATGACGGCGATGAGCTGGACGAATACATCACCGAACGCTTCGGCATCTATGCGCCGGGGGGCGGGTTCATCTTCAACGGCGGGCATTTCATCCAGCCGGACATCCCGCCGCTGCGGCTGGTGCGGGCCTACCGACTGGTGAACAAGCTGGCGGCGCAATACGGGACGCTGCATTGACGGCGCCCGACGGCGGGGGCGTCAAAGCGCCCGAGGGCACCTTCTGGATCGGCCCGTCGCATCCCTTCGACCTGGCCGATGCCTACCTGGATTTCCGCGCCGACCTGGACCTTGACGTGGTGCCCCCCCAGGTGGTGCTGCACATCTCGGCCGACAGCCGCTATCGTCTGTGGATCAACGGCCACTTCGTCGGCCGGGGCCCCGAGCGAAGCTGGCCCTCGGCCGTGGCGGTGGACATCCGGTCGATCGCGGGCCTCTTGCGGCCCGGGCGGAACCGGATCGCCGTGCAGGTCCATTCGCCCGGCCATTCGCACTTTTCCTACGTCCATCGCGGCGCCTGCGGGCTGATCTGCTGGCTGGACAGTCCGGATCGAACCTTGCTCGGCAGCGACACCGGCTGGCGCTGCCGCCGCAACCCGTCCTGGGCGGCGCCCGTTGCCCGCGTGTCGATCTATGGCACCGGGGTCGAACAGCGCGACATGGCAGAGGACGACGCCTGGCAGGACAGCGCGGTGGACTGGCCCGCCGCCCGGATCGTGCAGCCGCCCGAGGGGCCGGTCTGGGCATCGCTGCGCCCCCGCGCCACGCCGCTGCCGGTCGAGGACTGCCGGGCGCTGACCTCGCCCTGGCAGACGCGCCTCGGGCCGACGCCGGCGGACACGGACGACCCGCATGAAGACCTGCGCGTGGCCCTTGCGGCCTGCCCGCCGGCGCCCCTGTCCGAAACCCTGCCCCCCGGGCAGACGGCGATCTGGATCTTCGACCTGGGCGAAAGCCGCGCTTGCCTGGGCCTGGCCACCCTGACCGCCCGCGCCGGCGACCGGCTAAGCGTCAGCTACGCCGAAAGACTGCGCGACGGCGAAATCCTGCTCTCCGACCCCGCCACCTATTGCCGGATGCGCCCGACCGACCGCTTCACCCTGCGCGACGGGCGCCAGACCGCCGAAGGCTTCACCCCCCGCGGCGCGCGTTACCTGATCTTCCGGCTGGACAGCGGCGGCGGTACGCCCGCGCCCGAATTCCACGCCCGCCTGCCGCGCTATCCGCTGACCGAACACCCGCTTCCCGCCATGGGCGACCCCGCTTTGGACGCCATCGCGCAGATGTGCCGCCGTACGACGGTGAATTGCCTGCAGGACGGCTTTGTTGACGGAGTCTGGCGCGAATCCTCGCTGTGGCTGGGCGATGCGGTGGCCCAAAGCTTCGCCCTGCGCGCGATCAGCAACGACCCGCGCCCGCATCTCTTCGCGCTGGAGATGGCGGCCGAAGGCGCGGCCGCGGACGGCATCCTGCCCTCGGTCCTGCCCGGCGACGTGCCGGCCTATGTCATCACCGACTACAACTTTTCCTGGATCGAGCTGCTGCACGCCTGCCTCGACCACCCCGGCATCCCCGACGCGCACCCGATCCTGGCGCGGCATTGGCCGACACTGACGCGCCTGATGGCGCGCTTCGACCAGGACCGCGGACCCGATGGCCTGATCCGCAGCCAGCCCGG
>JAGPCN010000161.1 GCA_018058035.1 Fuscovulum sp. | reverse complement strand
CCATGCGCCTCGGCATAGCTGCGCGCGGCATAGAGGCCGACCTTCAGCCGCACCAGCGGCTGCACCACGTTGTCCGGTTCTTCCGGCGCATTGCCGGCGCGGATCGCCACATGCGCCTCGCCATAGTCCAGCCGGAACAGCCGCATGTCGGTCAGGAACCGGACGACGACCTGCGGGTGCTCTGCCTGGAACCCCGCCAGCACCGGCACCAGAAGGTCGGCCACCCCGCTGATCGAGGTGACGATCAGCTCTCCCTGCACGGTCTCGCCATGGCCCTTCATGCGGTTGGCCAGTTGCAGGAACTGTTCATCCGCCGCCTGCGCCACCGCCAGCAGGTCGCGCCCCGCCTCGGTCGGGGTGTAGCCGCGGGCGTGGCGCTGGAACAGCTTGACCGCCAGCCGCGCCTCCAGCGCGTCGATGTGGCGGATGACGGTGGCGTGGTGCACCCCCAGCACTTCGGCCGCGCCCGAGACGGTGCCCAGCCGGGCCACCTGATAGGCGGTGCGAAGCTCGTCCCAGTTCTCCATCCCGGCCTCCTGTGCGCTGACGCACATTCAGACCGGCCCCGGCGGCGGACGCAAGGGCGAAATCGCCGGGGCCGGGTCCTTGACGCCGGGCCGCCACCGCGCCCAAGCTGCGCCGCAACCGCCAGCCACTGCCCGGATGCCCGCCTTGCGTGTCAAGCAGTCCAGCCCCGAACGCCTGGTCCTGACCGCCAGCCCCTGGCCGCTGGCCCTGGGGCTGGGCGGCGTGCTGGCGCTTTGCGCGGGTCTTGCGGTGCTGGCGCCCCGGCTTGCCCCCGGCAACGCCGGCCAGGTCGCGCTTGGCGCCGGCATCGCGGCGCTGGCGGTGGCCGGCCTCGGCGTGCTGCTGCTGCGCCGGGTGATCGTGTTCCTTGACCGGGCGGCGGGCGTGGTGCTGATCCGCAGCCGCCGGATCACCGGCGAGACCGAAGACAGCTTTCCGCTGGCCCGGCTGGTCCGGGCCGAGGTCGAATCCTCGACCCTCGGCGACGACACCGGCAGCTTCGGCTCTGACCGCCGCGGCGGCAAGGTCCACCGCCCCGTGCTGCGGCTGGACGATGGCACGCTACGGCCCTTGTCGCCGGTGTTCGTCTCGGGTGGCGGTGCGGCTCGGCTGGTGGCGGCGATCAACGCCTGGATGGCGCAGGACCCGCTGCAGGCTTGACTCGCTGCCGCATCGGGCGTATCGCCACCCCCAATTCCCCGGAGGCTGATGCTTCCGGTCCCTTGGGCATGGCCCGGGATCGCCATCCGTCAGCGCGTTTGCGCCCACGGGTGCGGTTCGGCTTTGCGGCAGGGGTCCGGTTTGCAGCGACGCAAGGGGCGCCCCATATCCGGGGCAACCGCAAGCACGAGGTGACGCGATGTTCGAAAGCCTGTCAGAACGCCTTGGCGGCGTCTTCGACCGCCTGACCCGTGCCGGTGCCCTGACCGAGGCCGATGTCGTCACCGCGCTGCGCGAAGTGCGCGTGGCCCTGCTTGAAGCCGACGTCAGCTTGGCCGTCGCCCGCGACTTCATCAAGCGGGTGCAGGACAAGGCCACCGGCAGCGCGGTCACCAAGTCGATCACCCCCGGCCAGATGGTCGTCAAGTTCGTGCATGACGAACTGGTCCGCGTGCTGCAGGGCGACGGCCCGGCCGAAGCGCTGAAGATCGACAACCCGCCCAGCGTGATCCTGATGGTCGGCCTGCAGGGCTCGGGCAAGACCACCACCACCGCCAAGCTGGCCAAGCGGCTGAAGGACCGCAACGGCAAGAAGGTGCTGCTGGCCTCGCTGGACACCAACCGCCCGGCGGCGATGGAGCAATTGGCGATCCTGGGCACCCAGATCGGGGTGGACAGCCTGCCCATCGTCAAGGGCGAAACCGCCGTCCAGATCGCCAGGCGGGCCAAGACCCAGGCATCCCTGGGTGGCTATGACGTGCTGTTCCTGGATACCGCGGGCCGTCTGCACATCGACGAAGTCCTGATGGACGAGGTTCAGGCGGTGCGCGACATCGCCCAGCCCCGCGAAACCCTGCTGGTGGTCGATGGCCTGACCGGGCAGGACGCGGTGAACGTGGCCACCGAGTTCGACGGCAAGGTCGGCATCTCGGGCGTCGTGCTGACCCGGATGGACGGCGACGGCCGCGGCGGCGCGGCGCTGTCGATGCGCGCCGTCACCGGCAAGCCGATCCGCTTCGTCGGCCTTGGCGAAAAGATGGACGCGATCGAGCCCTTCGACCCCGAGCGGGTGGCGGGCCGGATCCTGGGCATGGGCGACATCGTCGCCCTGGTCGAAAAGGCGCAAGAGACCTTCGAGGCCGAGCAGGCCGAACGGATGGCCAAGCGCTTTGCCAAGGGTCTGTTCAACATGAACGACCTGAAGATGCAGCTGGAACAGATGCTGAAGATGGGTGGCATGCAGGGCCTGATGGGCATGCTGCCCGGCATGTCCGGCATGGCCAAGAAGGCCGAAGAAGCGGGCTTTGACGACCGCATGCTGCGCCGCCAGATCGCGCTGATCCAGTCGATGACCAGGAAGGAACGCGCCAACCCCGACCTCTTGGCCGCCAGCCGGAAAAAGCGCATTGCGGCGGGGGCCGGGATGGACGTGGCCGATCTGAACCGCCTGCTGAAGCAGCACAAGCAGATGGCCGAGATGATGAAGAAGATGGGCAAGGGCGGCATGATGAAGCAGGCGCTCAAGTCCCTGATGGGCAAGGGCGGCATGCCCGACCCGTCCAAGATGACGCCTGAACAGCTGGCCGAGGCCGCCAAGGGCATGCAGCAGGGCATGGGCGGGATGGGCGGCGGCATGCCCCCCGGCATGGGCGGCCTTCCGCGCGGCATCACCCTGCCCGCCGGCCTGTCGGGGCTGATGAAGAAGAAGTGACGATGGCAGCGCGCGCCTTGCACGATTTCAGCCCTCCGCCGGTCCTGACGACCGCGCGGCTGCGGCTGCGCGCGCCGATGCTTGCCGATTTCGAACATCACGCCGCCTTTCACGCCAGCCCGCGCGCCGGCTGGGAGGGCGGGGTCAAGACCCGGGCGCAGGCCTGGGCGGTCTGGGCCGGCGACGTGGCCTGCTGGCACTTGCGCGGCTATGGCGCCTTTTCCGTGGACTGCGGCGGCGCCTTCGTGGGCGAGGTCGGGATCTATCACCCCGACCATTTCCCCGGCCCCGAACTGGGCTGGATGGTCACGCCCGAGGCCGAGGGCAAGGGCATCGCCCATGAGGCCGCCACGGCGGTTCTGGGCTGGCTGCGCACCCGCTTTGACTGGCCGCATGTGACCAGCATCATCGAGCCGGGCAACACCCGCTCGATCGCGCTTGGCCTGCGGCTGGGCGGCGTGATCGACCCGACGCTGCCGGGGGTGGACCCGGGCGACGTGGTGATCCGCCACGACCTGCGCGCGGGCGATTTTTCGACGAAAAATCGGGGGCCGGCATGACGTTTGCCTTTGCCCTGCCGATCCCGACGCTGGCGACCGCCCGGCTGGTCCTGCGCGCCCCGCGCGAGGCCGACCTGCCCGCCATGCTGGCCTTCAACGACAGCCCGCGGGCGGCCTTTCTGGGCGGCGGGGCGTCGCGGCAGCAGGTCTGGCGCGGGCTTCTGGCCAACATCGGCCTCTGGGCGCTGCGCGGCTATGGTTTTTACTCGGTCGATACCCGGGCGGGCGATTTCATCGGCCGTGTCGGGGTTATCTACCACGACGGCTGGGACGAACCGGAGCTGGCCTGGCACCTTTATGACGGTTTCGAGGGGCAGGGCTATGCGGCAGAGGCCGCGGTTGCCGCCAGGGCCGACTATCACGCCCGCATCGCGGCCCGTCCGCCGATCAGCTATGTCGACGTGGGCAATGCTCGCTCGGTTGCGCTGGCCGAACGGCTGGGCGCGACGGTCGAGCGCACCTTGGACGACGCCAAGGGCCATCATCACGTCTATCGCCACCCCGCGCCGCAGGGGGCCGCCGCATGATCGCGCTGACCGGCATTCCCGAACTGGAAACCGAACGCCTGCGCCTGCGCGGGCCGCGCGCCGCGGATTTCGAACCCTGGGCCGCCTTCATGGCCTCGGACCGGGCGCGGTTTGTCGGCGGGCCGGCGGGGCGCGCGACCTCGTGGCGCGGCTTTTGCCACCTGACCGGGCATTGGCTGCATCGCGGCTATTCGATGTTCATCTTGGCCGACAAGGCGACCGATGCAGCCCTTGGCATGGCCGGGCCCTGGTTCCCCGAGGGCTGGCCCGAGCCGGAAATCGGCTGGTCGATCTGGGACGCGGTGGCCGAAGGCCGGGGCCTGGCGCAAGAGGCCGCGCTGGCCGCCCGCCGCTTTGCCTATGACAGCCTGGGCTGGACCACCGCGATCAGCCTGATCGCCGAGGGCAACGACCGCTCGGCCGCGCTGGCCCACCGGCTGGGTGCCGTCCACGAAGGCGACTTTGTGCATGAGACCTTTGGCCCCAGCCGCATCTTCCGCCACCCCGGACCGGGAGAGGCGGCATGACCGGCGCCCCGCACCTGCGGCGGATCCCCGGCCCCGCGGCCGAGTTTGCGGCCACGCTGCGCGCGCAGCTGCCGACGATCCGCACCGCGCGCTGCCAGCTGCGGTCGCCGGTGCTGGAGGATGCCGTGGCCTGGATCGCGATCATGGTGCCCGATGCGCAGGGCCACCTGGGCGGCCCCCATACCGAGGCCGAAGCCTTTGTCGAATTCGCTGCCTATGTCGGCTCGTGGCTGTTGCGCGGGCACGGGCTGTGGACGGTGACCGATCATGCCGACCGCGTGCTGGGTTTTGTGGTGATCGGGCTTGAACCCGGCGACCAGGAACCCGAACTGGGCTGGCTGTTCCTGCCCGAGGCGCGCGGCCAGGGCCTGGCGGCCGAGGCCGCCACCGCCGCGCGCGACCATGCGCTGCGTACCTGCGGCCTGCCCGGGCTGGTCAGCTGCATCGACCCGACCAACGCGCCCTCGCGCCGGCTGGCCCGGCGGCTGGGGGCCTGGCCCGACGGTACGATCACCGACCCGGGCACGGACGACAGGGCCGAAATCTGGCGCCACGCGCCCCCATCTGCGGAGACCGCCCGATGACCGACGCCGCCACCCGCGCCGCCGCGCTGCTGAAGGACCACCGCGATTCGATCGACCGGCTGGACGCGATCCTGGTCTTCACCCTGGCCGAGCGGTTCAAGCGCACCCAGGCGGTGGGCCGGCTGAAGGCCGACCACGCGCTGCCGCCCTCGGACCCGGCGCGCGAGGCCCGGCAGATCGAACGGCTGCAACGGTTGGCCGTCGAGGCCGACCTCGACCCGGAATTCGCCCGCAAATTCCTGAACTTCATCATCAGCGAAGTGATCAGGCACCACGAGACCTTCCAGAAATGAAACCCCGTAGGATGGGCAATATTGCCCATCCTACGAAAGCCATCCAAAGGAGATACACCATGGCTATGAAAATCCGTCTGGCGCGCGGCGGTTCCAAGAAGCGCCCGTTCTACGCGATCGTCGCGACCGACAGCCGCATGCCGCGCGACGGCCGCTTCATCGAGAAGCTGGGCACCTACAACCCGCTCCTGGCCAAGGACGACGAAAAGCGCATCGTGATGAACATGGAGCGCATCAACCACTGGCTCGGCCAGGGCGCCCAGCCGACCGACCGCGTCGCCCGCTTCCTGGAATCGGCCGGCGCCCGCCCGCAGACCGCGCGCAGCAACCCCAAGGCCGCCGTCCCGGGCAAGCAGATGGCCGAGCGCGCCGCCAAGAAGGCCGCCAAGGCCGCCGCCCCGGCCGAGGAATAAGCACCGGCCTGAAATCCCGGCGGGCGCGGCACCCCCGCGCCCCCGGCTCCCCGCCCTAGACGGAGAGGCAGATGCCCGAGGACCGGATCTGTGTCGGCTCGATCGCCGGCGCCTTTGGCGTCGCCGGAGAGGTGCGCCTGAAATCCTTCTGTGCCGAGGCGACCGACATCGCCACCTACGGCCCGCTTTACACCGCCGACGGCAGCCGCAGCTTTGCCGTGACGCTGACCCGCCCGGTGGCGGGCGGCCTTGGCGCGCGCCTGTCGGGCGTCGCCACCAAGGAGCAGGCCGATGCCCTGCGCGGGACCGAGCTTTACGCCGACCGCGACCGGCTTCCGGCGCTGCCCGACGATGAATTCTACCATGCCGACCTGATCGGCCTGCAGGTCCGCGACCCCGGGGGGGCCGTGATCGGCACGGTGGCCGCCGTCCACAACCATGGGGCGGGCGACATTCTTGAAATTCGCGCGGATGGTCGCAAATCCGCCCTTCTTCTGCCATTTACCCTTGCAACGGTGCCGCTGGTGGATGTTGCAGGAGGGTGTCTGGTCGCCGACGTGCCCGAGGGTCTGGACTGACCTTCCGGCGGCGCGGCCCCCTGCCAACCAGGCGGAGGATCTGCGATGGCCGTGCGGCTGAGACTGCTTCAGGGGGCGACCGCCCTGCTTTACCTCGGGCCGCTTCTGGCCGGGATGGCGGGCTATGGCTGGGCCATGCTGCCGCCCTTCGTGTCGATCTTCGTCTTCTGGCTGATCGTGCTGCGCCCGCAGCAATGGCCGCAGACCCTGTCCGACTGGCGCCGCCCGGCGGCCTGGCTTGCCGTGCTGACCCAGATCCTGACCCAGGTCCTGCTGGTGGCCGTGCTGTTCGGCATCGGCCGCGGCATTGGCGGGGTGGCGGGCAACATGCCGATGCTGCACCCCTTCCTGCCGCTGGCGATCTCGTTCTTTGCATTCCCACTGTCGCGGCTGGTCTGGAATTCGGGGAAGGCGCTGGAACAGGGCCTGTCGATCGACGAGCTGATGTATCCCCATACCCGCCCCGACCCGGCACCCGCCCCCCGCGCAGCCCTGCCGCGCACCGATGCCGCGCAAGAGTTGCAGACCCTGCTGGCGATGCCGGGCGATGCGCCGCTGGACCGGGTCGGCCCGGCGCTGGACGACCTCTTGGACGATTCCGAGGCCTGGGCCCGTCTGGTCGACCTGACCGAGGCGCTGGATGCGGCCCCCGGCCGTCACCGCGCCCTGCGCGAGGCGCTGGCGATCTGGGCCACCGACCCCGAGCATTTCGCCTCGAACGCCGCTCCGGCGGCGATGCGCGCCGCCTTCCGCGCCGCGGGGGCCGAACCTGGCCTGTTGCGCCTGCTGTTGCCGCGCGCCGCCGCGCTGGCCCGGATCATGCCGGAACGCCACGCCCAGTTCCCCGACCGGGCCGAGCTTGAGGCGCTGGCCAGCCCCGGCCTGCCGCGCCAGTTGTCGGCCGACCTGTCGGCGCTCTTGGCCGCCCTGTCGTTGCGCAGCGCCCTGCCGGCCGCCCGCCGCCCGGCAGCGGCCCGGATGGCGCCGGCCGGGGCGCAGCCGTCTTGATGCGGGGCTGAAATCGGCCGATAAGCGCGGGCGATGACCGATACGCCCGACGATCCCGCCATCCCGATCCCGCCTGCCCGCAGCCACGGGCGGCTGTCGATGCGCGCCAGCCTGGCGCCCCGCGACCTGATGGCCGAGGTGCCGCAGGTCCGCGGCGCCTTCGAGGCCCGCGTCATCACCCTGTTCCCCGAGGCGTTTCCCGGCACGCTGGGCCTGTCGCTGACCGGCCGCGCGCTGGATCAAGGCCTGTGGCGGCTGACCCCGGTCGCGCTGCGCCCCTTTGGCGAGGGGCGTCACCGCAACGTCGACGACACGCCCGCAGGTGGCGGCGCCGGCATGGTGCTGCGTGCCGACGTGGTCGACCGGGCGCTTGCGGCGGCGATGCAAGGCGCCCCCGACGACCGCGCCGTCTGGCCGGTGATCTACCTGTCGCCGCGCGGCCGGCCCTTCGACCAGGCCACGGCCCGGCGCCTGGCCACGGGGCAGGGCGTCACGCTGCTGTGCGGCCGGTTCGAAGGGGTGGACCAGCGCGTGCTGGACGCGCGCGGGATCGAAGAGGTGTCCTTGGGCGATTTCGTCCTGACCGGGGGCGAGATCGCGGCCCAGGCCCTGCTGGATGCGGTGGTCCGGCTGTTGCCGGGGGTCTTGGGCAATGCCTCTTCGGCGGTAGAGGAAAGTTTCTCGGACGGGCTGCTGGAACACCCGCAGTACACCCGCCCCGCCGTCTGGGAGGGCCGCGAGATTCCGCCCGTGCTGACCGGCGGCAACCATGCCGAGGTGGCGAAATGGCGTCGGGCGCAGTCCGAGGCGCTGACCGCCGAACGCCGCCCCGACCTTTGGGCCGCGCACCAGGCCAGCCATCCGCCGCCGCCGGGCCGCAAGGCCAGCAAGGGCTGATCGCCGGCAGGTCGGGCCGGGGCGGTTTTCCCTTGACCGGCTGCGGCCTGCCGCCTATACGCCCCCGGTCCGGGGTCCTTTGGCCCGCCGGACCCGATTCCCGTGGCTTGCCCGCCTTCTTCGGCGGGGTCATCGCAGCGGGGCGGCCACCGAAAAGGCCTGCGCCATCTCCGGCGGGCTCGTCACCAGACGGGGACCCGACAGAAGACCGGAAGCTCTGCGCGGCATCACCTCTGCGGACCCACCGCAGGCGAACATGGAGACTGGCGCATGAACCTCATCGCGCAGATCGAGGCGGAGCAGATCGCCGCCCTCGGCAAGAAGATTCCCGACTTCAAGGCCGGCGACACCGTTCGCGTCGGCTACAAGGTGACCGAAGGCACGCGTTCGCGCGTCCAGAACTACGAAGGCGTCGTGATCGGCCGCAAGGGCGGCAGCACGCTGGCGGCCTCGTTCACCGTGCGCAAGATCTCGTTCGGCGAAGGCGTCGAGCGCGTCTTCCCGCTGTACTCGACCAACATCGACTCGATCGAGGTTGTTCGCCGCGGCCGCGTGCGCCGCGCCAAGCTGTACTACCTGCGCGACCGCCGCGGCAAATCCGCCCGGATCGCCGAGGACAGCACCTACAAAGCCAAGGCCGAGTGAGAGGAGCCGCAGAGATGAAAGAGGGCATTCACCCCGACTATCACTTCATCACGGTGAAGATGACCGACGGCACCACCTACCAGACCCGGTCGACCTGGGGCAAGGAAGGCGAGACGCTGTCGCTGGACATCGACCCGCTGTCGCACCCGGCCTGGACCGGCCAGACCGCCAAGCTGATGGACACCGGCGGCCGCGTGTCGAAGTTCAAGAACAAGTACGCCGGCCTGGGCTTCTGAGCCTTTCCTGCGTGACGGAACGGGGGCGCGCCGCAGGGCGCGCCCTTTTTCGTTGACGAACCGGCAGGGGGTGCCAAGGATTGCCGCCATGATCCGACCCGTCATCCTTGCCCTGCTGGTTGCCCTTGCCCCTGCGGCGGCCCCGGCGCTGACCGCCGAAGAGATGGCGGGGACTTACGAATCCGTCGACGGCAACGACAACACCTGCGCGGCCAACCCGGCCACCCTGTCGGTGCGCCGCGGCCCCGATCATGTCACCTTCGACTGGCCGGTGCCCTTTACCGTCTTCGACGGCAGCAGCCGCACCCATGTCGCCTATGACCTGCTGGAGGAACGCGCCGACGCCCTTGCCCTGCGGCTGGAGGGCGAGACGCGCCGCACCGATGCGGGCGAGGTGGTGATCTGGCTGTTGCGGCCGACGCCCGACCGCGACGGCTTTTGCTGGGGCCGCACCGACTGGCCGCTGGTGCGTTGCGAACACGCCTACCGCCGCTGCGCGGACGCCGCGCCCACCTCGTAACCCCGTCATACCCCTTGCCGTCCGCGCCGCCGGCGGCTACCCCCTTTTGCCAAGGGCAGGACGGCAGCGGCCAAGGGGACGGGCATGGCGCATATCATCGTGGTGGGAAACGAGAAGGGCGGCTCGGGCAAGTCCACCACTTGCATGCATGTGGCGACCGCGCTGGCGCGGATGGGCCACCGGGTCGGCGCGCTGGACCTGGACCTGCGGCAAAAGACCTTTGGCCGCTATGTGGAAAACCGCCGCGCCTGGATGGCCAGCG
>JAGPCN010000374.1 GCA_018058035.1 Fuscovulum sp. | reverse complement strand
GGCCGGGGCGGGGTTCGGCTTCGGTGCCGGCGAACCGGCCGGGGCCGCGGGCGTCCAGCACCTCGGCCAGGCCCAGCTTGGCGGCATGGGCGACCTGGGTCACGTCCTTGACCAGGCCGGCCTGGCGGGAAACGGTCATGTGGCGGTCGCGCACGACAGGGGGCAGGTCCTCGACCTCGCGCCCCTCGGCCCGCCATTTCGGAAAGCCGCCGTCCAGCACGGCGACGTCGGTCTTGCCCATCAGGCGGAACAGCCACCAGACCCGGGCAGCGCTGAAGATCCCCGCGCCGTCATAGACCACCACCTGATGGCCGTCGCCCACGCCCATCGCGCGCATCCGGCTGGTGAACTTTTCCGTCGGCGGCGCCATGTGCGGCAGGGCGCTGCGCTGGTCGCTCATCTCGTCGATGTCGAAAAAGCGCGCGCCGGGGATGTGGGCGGCCTGATATTCGGCGCGGGCGTCGCGGGCCATGGCGGGCAGGTACCAGCTGGCATCCAGCACCCGCAGGTCGGGGTCCTTGAGGTGCCGGGCCAGCCAGTCGGTCGACACAAGCGTCTTCGGGTCATCGGCGGGAGAGGGGATCATCGCGCGGGCCTTGGATCGGGGACATCCCGTCCTAGCGCGGCGCGGGGGAGGGGCGCAAGGGCGGCACGGCATGGCCGCGATGCTGCCACCTTTGCCGGGCAGCCTGCCGACCGCTTGCGCCTCCGGAGAGACCGCCGATGACCGTCCTGCGCCTTGCCGCCTTGTTGGCCCTGGTCGCCGCGCCTGCCGTGGCCGACCCCCGGCATGGGCGTTGGACCTGCACCTATGGCGGGGTCGATTTCGGCACCTTTCGCACCGATGGCTTCGGCTACCGCTTTGCCAGCCGCTATCCGGGGGCGCCGTCGTCCCAGGGCGGGCTGCGGTGGGAAAGTGACTCGTTCTGGCTGAGGGGCGGTGCGCTGGTCGGCGCGGGCGTGACCTCGGGCGCCGTCTATCCGCTGGAGGACCAGCCCGAGGTCTTCGGGCTGGACCTGTATTCCGATCTGGGCGTGGTCGCCCGTTGCCGGCGTTAGCGGCCCATCGCCTTCTTGATCGCGCCGATCACCGCCAGCAGCACGGCGCCACCGACACCGCCGCCCGCGACACTTTGCACGATCGAGCCGATGTCCAGCCCCGAGGTGGCGGCCGCCGCCTCTGCAGCCCCGCCCATGCCCAGCATGGCCAGGATCTGGCCGCCCAGCCCGCCGCCCAGGATGCCGACGATCGAGTTTCCGGCCGTGCCCAGGCTGAGGTTCTTCAGCGCCGCGCCAGCCGCATTGCCGCCGACCGCACCCGCGACCAGCTGGATGATGAGAGATGTGATGTCCATGATAGGCCTTTCCCTGTCCCGCCGGTGTTCCGGCTGTTTCCGACCCGGACAGAAAGCCACGTCGCCAAGGGTCCGGGCAGGGGAAGGATAGCCGAATGCTCCCCCTGCGGCAAAGGAATTGTTCGATTAGTGAAAACCGGGCGCGGTGTCAGCCGCCCTGCTTCAGCAGCCGGGCCTTCTGCCGGTCCCAGTCGCGCTTTGCACTTGTCTCGCGCTTGTCGGCCAGTTTCTTGCCCTTGGCGATCCCCAGTTTCAATTTCACGACACCGCGATCGTTGAAATACATGCGGATTGGGACGATGGTCATGCCCTCGCGCGCGGTGGCCGACCACAGGCGCGACAGTTCCTTTTTCGACACCAGCAGCTTGCGGCGGCGGCGTTCCTCGTGGCCCCAGGTCTTGGCCTGTAGGTAGGGAGCGATGTAGCCGTTGATCAGCCACAGCTCGCCGCCCTCGACCGAGGCATAGCTTTCGCCGATGTTGGCACCGCCCTGGCGCAGGCTTTTCACTTCGGACCCCTGCAGCACGATGCCCGCTTCCAGATCGCTTTCGATGTGGTAATCGAAACGGGCCCGCCGGTTTTCGGCGATCAGCTTGGAATTGGGGTCGGATTTCTGCACCATGGTCCGCCTCAGATAGGCGCGGGCCGGGCCGGAGTCCAGAAGGGACGCATGTTCACGCAGATCGCCACCGGCTCCGGGTTGCTGACGCTGAACATCATCGTCGCGGCGCTTGCGGCCTTCTGGCTGGAACTTGCGTTCCGTTGGCTGCACCCCTGGCTGCTGCGTCCGCCGCAGCGTCCGCGGCTGCTGCTGTTGCTGATCGGGGTGGGGTTGTGGGTGCTGGCGGTCATCACGGCGGGGGTCTGGATCTGGGCACTGGCCTATCGCCTGCTGGGCGCGCTGCCCGATCTGGAAACGGCGGTCTATTTCTCGCTGGTCACTTTTACCACGCTGGGCTTCGGCGACGTGATCCTGCCGGAAGGCTGGCGCCTGCTGGCCGGGATGGAGGCGGCGAACGGCTTCCTGTCGTTCGGCCTTCTGACGGCGCTTCTGGTCGAGGCGCTGCGGCAGGTCCGGCTTTCGCAGATCGAGACCCGCCGCAGGGCGCAGGACGAATAGCGCATCAGGCGAACCGGCGGTCGCGTTCGGTCAGGAACAGCGCCGCGGCGCGGGCGTGCAGCTGCGGAAAGCTGGTGTCGCCCTTGATGCCGGGGCAGAGAAGCAGCATGCCCGACTGCGCCCAGATCACCTCTTCCTCGGCGAAGATCGGGGTGACGATCTCGGCCCGGGCGGGGGCGGCGCGGTGGGCGGCGCCGATGCAGGCGGTCAGCGCCTGGGCCGGGACGCGGGCATAGGGCGCAGCCATCAGGCCGGCGGTGTCGAGGAGAACGCCCTGGCCGGGCAGCAGCATGACGTCGTCGCAGGCGTCGAAATGGCCGCCCGAGACCATCACCATCGGCTCGCCCGGCGCCACGATCCGGCGCGACAAGGCGGCGATCCGCTGCAGGCCGCCGT
>JAGPCN010000375.1 GCA_018058035.1 Fuscovulum sp. | reverse complement strand
GCCTCGCGGGCGGGGGGGCACACGGGCCGTCAGGCAGCGCCCTGGACCAAGGGGCCAGGGCGAAGGCGTTACCAGTTGTCGGGGCCCTTGTCGGTGAAGCGGCGGGCCAGGAAGTCGATGAAGGCGCGGACCTTGGGTTGGGTGAACCGGCCCGGCGGGTAGACGGCATAGATGCCCAGCACCTCGACGGGCAGGCCGGGGATGGCCTCTTCGATCTGGCCCAGGCGCATTGCCTCGGCATAAAGGAAGCTGGGCAGGTAGGCGATGCCAAGGCCCGAGACGGCGGCGTTCAGCAGGCTTTGGCCGTCGTTCACCGTCAGCCAGCCGTTCGACCGGACCTGGCGCTTTTCGCCCGAGGGCGCGGTGACCTTCCAGACGTTGCCGTTGGCCTGGTTGGAATAATGCAACAGCTTGTGCTCGTTCAGGTCGTCGATCTTCATCGGCCGGCCGAACTTCTGGAAATAGGCCGGGCTGCCGATCATCCGCTTGGAGGTGTCGGTCAGCTTGCGGGCGCGAAGGCTGCTGTCTTCCAGTTCGCCCACGCGAATTGCCATGTCGAAGCCTTCGGAGATCAGCTCGACGTAGCGGTTGTTCAGCACCATGTTCACAGTGATTTCGGGGTATTCCAGCAGGAAGTCGCCCAGGATCGGCGACAAGAGGTTCACCCCGAAGTCGGTGGCGACCGAAATCCGCAACAGGCCCGAAGGCGCGGATTGCATCGAGGTCACCAGCGCGTCGGCCTCGCCGGCGTCGTTCAGCACCCGGCGGGCGCGGTCGTAATAGGCAAGCCCGATCTCGGTCGGGGACACCCGGCGGGTGGTGCGATTGAGAAGCCGCGCGCCCAGACGGGCCTCAAGCGCGGAGACATGCTTCGAAACGGCAGATTTCGAGATGCCCATCTTCTTGGCCGCGTCCGTGAAGCCGCCCTGGTCTACCACCGTGGCGAAGGCTTCCATTTCGGTCAGTCGGTCCATTGGTTTCCCCATGCGAGCAGATGCTTGGTCATGGATCGGTATTGACCCTCAAATCAGGCGGGAACGGGGCAGGCGCGCGTCCTATCCGGGGAATTACGGCGGATCGTTCAAGGCGCGGAAACCAGCGCAGGTTGTGCGGTGGCTTGCCGGTTCGGGGTGGTGCGGTCGGCGGGGAAAGGGGCATCGCGTCCGGGCGGCGGAAAAGCGGGCGGGGATTTCCGCCGCCGGGCGGGGGATGCCCGCCCGTTTGCGGCCGGTCTTTACCCCGGGCGCCGCGCGGCCCAGGTGAGGGGAGGGCGGCCGGACCGGTCCGGGTTCGCCGTCCGAGATGCAACCGAAAGGAGAAACCGATGAAACGTGCTGCATTCGCCCTTGTGCCCCTGATGCTGGCCGGGGCCGCGCTGGCGGCCGACCTGCCGATGGTCGAGGACGCCGACGCCAGCGGCAACTGGTCGATGGCCGAGTTGCAGGCGGTCTGGGCCGACCTGACGGAAGACGGCTTTACCGCCATCGACGCCAACGCCGACGGCGCGGTGGACCAGGCCGAGTTGCAGGCCGCCTGGGATGCCGGCGTGCTGAAGCCGGTCGAGGGCTGAGGCCGCGCCGCCGTTTCCCCAGGGGGGCGACCCGAGGGGGGCGGCGGCGATTTCTTCGAAGAAATCGCATCGGAGCCTTTGAAGGCTCCGGTCCGGAATTTTCGAAAATTCCGGCTGGCCCGCGGGATCAGAGCCGCGCCGCCAGCCGAGTGGCCTGGTCGATGGCGCGCTTGGCGTCCAGTTCGGCGGCGACATCCGCGCCGCCGATCAGATGATGCGAGACCCCGGCCGCGGTGAGCCCTTGCGACAAGGCGCGAGCCGGGTCCTGGCCTGCACAAAGCACCACGGTGTCCACCGCGACCACCTCCGCCTCGGTGCGGCCCGGCCCGTGGGTGATGTGCAGGCCCTTTTCGTCGATCGCCTCGTAATTGACGCCGCCGATCATGCGGACGCCCTTGGCGGCAAGCTGGGCGCGGTGGATCCAGCCGGTGGTCTTGCCCAGGGAGCGGCCGGGCTTTTCGGGCTTGCGCTGCAACAGCCAGACTTGGCGGGCGGGCGGTTCGGGCCGCGGCGGAGCCAGCCCGCCACGGGTTTGCGCCGGGTCGCCCACGCCCCATTCTCGGCGCCAGAGGTCGGGGTGTTCGGTCGGGCTGTCGCCCCGGTGGACCAGGAATTCCGCCACGTCAAAGCCGATGCCGCCGGCGCCGACGATGGCGACGCGGGGGCCCACGGGGGCGCCTTGCAGCACTTGCAGGTAGCTGAGGACCTGCGCGCCGGGGGCGGTGGGAATGCCGGGGTCGCGCGGCGTGACGCCGGTGGCCAGGATCACCTCGTCGTAGCCTTTCAGGCTTTCTTCGGTGGCGCGCGTCATCAGGCGCAGGGTGATGCCGGGGTGGGCCAGCTGGCCGGTGAACCAGTCGATCAGGCCGCGGAATTCCTCTTTGCCGGGGATGGTGGCGGCCAGGTGCAATTGGCCGCCGGGGCGGCCCGATGCCTCGAAAAGGGTGACCTGGTGGCCGCGCTGTGCGGCGGTGATGGCGGCAGCCATGCCGGCGGGGCCGGCGCCGACCACGGCAATGCGTTTCGGGCTGGGTGCGGGGGCCAGCGTCAGTTCGGATTCGTGGGCCGCGCGCGGGTTCACCAGGCAGCTTGTCAGCTTGCCCGAGAAGGTGTGGTCGAGGCATGCCTGGTTGCAGGCGATGCAGGGGGCGATATCGCGGGCGCGGCCGGCGGCAGCCTTGGCGATGAAGTCGGCATCCGCCAGCCAGGGCCGCGCCATCGAGACCATGTCGGCCATGCCCTCGGCCAGCAGGCGTTCGGCGACTTCGGGGGTGTTGATGCGATTGCTGGTGATGACGGGG
>JAGPCN010000002.1 GCA_018058035.1 Fuscovulum sp. | reverse complement strand
CGGCCCGAAGACCGAAATACGCTCCATACCCAATTCGGATTCCCCTGAGTTGGGCATCCTTGAATCAACGAGGGAAAACGATGAAGAAGCTTCTCCTTGCTACCACGATGCTGGCGGGCACCGCCGGCTTCGCCGCCGCCGAAGTCGCCGTGTCGGGCTACGCCGAAATGGGTATTTGGTCGGACTCGGCCGGTGACATCGCCTTCTGGCAGGATGTCGAAGTGACGTTCACCATGTCGGGCACCACCGATGGCGGCCTGGAATTCGGCGCCGCGATCGACCTCGACGAAGGCAACGTCGCCCTGAACGACGACTCGGGCACCACCGTGTATATCTCGGGCTCGTTCGGCAAGCTGACCATGGGCGACACCGACGGCGCTCTGGACTGGGCCGTTCAGGATGCCGGCGCCCTGACCTCGATCGCCGACGACCACACCACCCACGTCGCCTACTTCGGCGCCAGCGGCCTTGACGCCCAGGGCGACAACCAAGTGGCTCGCTACGAGAACACCTTCGGTGCCATCTCGTTCGCGATCTCGGCTGAACAGGAAGATGACGGCGCCGCTGGCGGCCCGGATGACATCTGGGGCGTCGGTGTGAAGTACACCGCCGATCTGGGCGGCACCGCGCTGAACCTCGGCCTCGGCTACCAGAAGGGCAACTTCGCCAACGTCAACGCGACCGCCACCGGTGTGTCGGTCGGCGCCGAACTGGCCTCGGGCTTCTCGGCCTCGCTGGGCTTCATCCAGTACGACCTGGAGCCGGCCGCTGCGGTCGACTTCGACCACGTCGGTCTGGGCCTGACCTACAAGTCGGGCGCCCTGTCGGTGAACGCGAACTACGGCGAAATCTCGCCGGACGTCGGCGCGTCGCTCGACTCCTACGGCCTGGCCGTCAACTATGACCTGGGCGGTGGCGCCGTTGTCATGGCCGGCTGGGGCTCGGACGTCTCGATCGCCGCTGGCGACCAGGACCAGTGGTCGATCGGTCTCGGGATGTCGTTCTGATCGAACGATCTCTCTGATCAGGATGGGGCGGGCCGCAAGGTCCGCCCTTTTCCTTTTGGCGGCACTTGGCCGCCCGCTTCCTTCCCTTTCCCCCGACGCGCCGCTAGGGTGTCGGCCGCACGGCACCGGAAAGGATTTTCATGCCCAAGGCCCCCACCCACGCCCCCTCGGCCCTGCAGGTGAAAGAGGCCTACGCCCGCGCCCTGACCGCGATGCAGGCGGGCGATGCCGCGCGCGCACTAGAGATGTTCGGCGCCATTCACGATGCCAACCCCCGTATCCCCGAGGTCGAGTTCCAGATCGCCCGGCTGTTCCTGGCCGTCGATCGCCTTGACCGCGCACTGACCCATGCCCAGGCCGCCGCCGCGCTGGCCCCCGCGCAACCTGCTGTCTGGGCCACGCTGGCCGATGCCGTGGCGCTGGAAGGCTCGGCCGCGGCGCGGGCCGAATTCCTGCGCCGCTTGGCCGCCGCCCCGCTGGCCGCCCCGCAAAAGGCGCCGCTGGCCGACCGCTTCGGCGCCGCCGCCGCGGCCACCCGGCCCCCGACCGGAGGCGCCCCGAAACAGGCGCTGGCGCAGTTGCTGGCGCTGGCCACCGCCGGCAAGCATGCCCAGGCCGAGGCCACCGCTGACCGCCTGCTGCGGGCGCATCCGGGCTGCGCCCTGGCCGCGACGGTGCGCGGCAGCGCGTTGGCCGCCCTGGGGCGCGAGACCGCGGCGGTCGACAGCTTTGCCGCCGCGCTGCGGATCTTTCCGGGCTATGCCGAAGCGCAGGCCAACATGGCGCCGGTGCTGCGCCGGCTTGGCCGCCCCGACGACGCCCGCCGCGCCTGGCGGGCCGCCATCGCGCTGGCGCCCGACCTTCTGCCCGCGCTGGCGGGTCTTGGCACTCAGCTGCTGGACGAGGGCAAGCCCGGCCCCGCCCTGCCCTGGCTGACCCGCGCCGCCGCGCTGGCCCCCGACCGGCAGGACGTCGCGCAGGCCCTGGGCAATGCCCACACCCTGCTGCGCGACTATCCGGCCGCGCATGCGGCCTTTGCCACGGTCGCCCGGCTGACCCGCCGCAAGGCCGCGATGCCGCTGATGATGCTGGCGCAGGCCGCCGCCCACCTGGGCCAGGACGCCGAGGCCGAGGTGACCTATCGCGAGGCGCTGGCGATCGAGCCGGGCAACGCCGCCATCCGCGGCGCCTTTGGCGTCTTCCTTCAGGGGCTTGGCCGGTTTGCCGAGGGCGAGGAGCAGTTCCTGGCCGCCATCGCCGCCAATCCCGGCGCCGGAGAGCCCTATCGCCTGTACTACGCCTCGCACAAGGCCACCCCCGGCGAACCCATGCTGGCCGAGATGGAGCGCCGCTTCGCCGACCGCGCCACCGGCGAGACCGACCGCCGGTCCTTCGGCTTTGCCATCGCCAAGGCGCTGGAAGACGTCAAGGACCACGCCCGGGTGTTCGACTTCCTCGACCCCGCCAATGCGCTGATGCGCAAGGCCCATCCCTATGACATCGCCGAACGCGAACGTCAGGTCGACCAGCTGATCGCCGCGATGGAGGGGATGGATTGGCAGGGTCTGCAGGTGCCGGGCACGACCGAGGCCGCGCCGATCTTTGTCACCGGGATGCCGCGCTCGGGCACCACGCTGATCGAGCAGATCATCGCCAGCCATTCGCGGGTGACGGGGGCGGGCGAACTGGCGGACAGCACGGTGTCGGCCTTGCGTCTGATGCCGATGGCGGGCGGGCGGCTGCGGCCAGCCACCGCGATTCCGGCCGCCGACTTCGCCCGGCTGGGGCAGGACTACGCCGCCATGATGCAGGCGCGCTTCCCCGAGACGCCGCAGATCACCGACAAGTCGATCCAGACCTACCTGACGCTGGGGCTGATGAAGCTGGCGATGCCCAACGCGCGCTTCATCGTGGTGCGCCGCGACCCGCGCGACACGCTGCTGTCGATCTACAAGAACGTTTTCCCCGAAGGCACGCATCTTTATGCCTATGACCAGGTCGACCTGGCCCGGCACTATGCCACCTTCGTGCGGATGGTCGACTTCTGGCGCGCCAAGGTGCCCGGCTGGTTCCACGAGGTGCAGTACGAGGACCTGGTGGCCGACCCCGAACCGCAAAGCCGCGCCCTGATCGCCGCCTGCGGGCTGGAGTGGGAGGACGCCTGCCTGAGTTTCCATGAAAACACCCGCAAGGTGGAAACCCTCAGCGTGTTCCAGGTGCGGCAGCCGATCTCGAAAGGGTCCGTCCGGGCGTGGGAGAGGTATGCCGACCGGATGGGGCCGATGCTGGCGCGGCTGCGCGCCGACGGGATGATCAAGGACTGAACGGATGGGACTGGCAGAGATCACGGCGCGCGTGCGCGCGGCCGAAGCGGCGGCGGGGCGGGCGGAAGGGTCGGTCCGGCTGATCGCGGTGTCAAAGGTGCAGCCGCCCGAGCGGGTCGAGGCGGTGCTGGAAGCCGGCCACCGGCTGTTCGGCGAGAATTATGTGCAAGAGGCGGCGGCCAAGTGGCCCGGCTGGCGGGCGCGCTTTCCGGGGGTGGAACTGCACATGATCGGGCCCTTGCAGACCAACAAGGCCAAGGTCGCGGTCGAGTTGTTCGACGCGATCCACACGGTCGACCGGCCTTCGTTGGCGGAAAAGCTGGCCCGGCTGGCCCAGGCGCGCGGGGCCTGCCCCGAGTTGTTCGTGCAGGTGAACACCGGGGCCGAACCGCAGAAGGCGGGTGTCCTGCCCGCCGATACCGATGCATTCATCGCCACCTGCCGGGGCATGGGGCTGCCGCTGGCGGGCCTGATGTGCATTCCGCCAGAGGAAGAGGACTCCACGCCTCACTTTGCCCGGCTGCGCGACATGGCGGCGCGGAATGGCCTTGCGGGCCTGTCGATGGGGATGAGCGGCGATTTCGAGGCCGCGATTGCCCATGGCGCGACGCATGTGCGCGTGGGAAGCGCGATCTTCGGCGCGCGGGCCTACGGCTGAGCTTTCGAATTTTCGTCGAAAATTCGGGCGCTAGACCAGCCAGACACGCGCATAGGGCGGCAGGGCGATGTTGCCGTGGTGCGCGGCCACCGGCTGATCGGACAGCAGGTCATGCATCCGGCTGGCCCCTTCGGCGCGCGCCCAGGCCTCGGGCAGGTGCTGCCAAGCTTCGGTGAAATTGAACAGGCAAAGGATCGCCCCCGTCGGCGCCTCCCGACGAAAGGCAAACAGGCCCGGCGCTTCGGTCCGCAGGATCTGGCAGGGGTGGCCGGCGTGCAGGCCGGGCGTGGCGCGGCGGCGGGCCAGGATGTGGCGGGTGCCGCGGAACACCTGGCCCGTGGGTCCGGTGTCGTCATGCCGCCGGTCGGCCAGCGGCCAGTCCATCCGCGGGCGGTGGATCCAGCGGCTGTCGTGGGCGTGTTCGGGCAGGTTCCTGAACGAACGATCATTCAGCAACGCGAGTTCGTCGCCCATGTAGATCAGGGGAATGCCGCCAAAGCTGGCGATCAGGGCATGCCCCAGCAGGATGCGCTGGACGCCCAGGTCCTGCGCCGCCGGGTCGCCTTCGTCCAGCGCCTTCTCCAGCCCCGCCAGGCTGGCGAAACTGCCCGAGATGCGCTTGTCTCCCGTGGCCGGGTTCTCCTGGAATAGGGCGCCGCGGGCGAAGGTGCCGGGGAAGCTGCCTTCGTAGAAATCCGACAGGAAGGCGCGGTGGGCGGGACCCGACAGACCCTGTGCGGCGGCGTCCTCGTCCGTCACCGCCCAGCCGATGTCGTCGTGGCAGCGGATGTAGGTGGCGTAGGTGGCATTGGTCAGCCGGTCGGGGAAATGCGTCGCCAGGACATGCGTCATCAGCCGCGTGTCGCGGGTGGCCAGCGCGGACCAGAACTGCACCATCAGGCTGTTGTGATAGGCAAGGTTGCCTTCGCGCCCGTCATGCTGCCCGCGGCCGAGGTAGGGCAGCATCTCGGCGGGCGCGACGATGGCCTCTTCCAGATGGATCAGCGCCGGGCAGGCGATGCGGCAGCAGGCGCGCAGGGCCTGCAGCAGCATGTGGACCTCGGGTTCGCTTTGGCAGCGGGTGCCCAGGCGTTTCCACATGAAAGCCACCGCGTCCAGCCGCAGCACATCGACGCCCTTGTTGGCCAGGAACAGCATGACCTCGACGATTTCCAGGAAGACCTGCGGGTTGGCCCAGTTCAGGTCCCACTGGTGTTCGTTGAAGGTCGTCCAGACCCATTTTCCGATCCCGGGGTAATGGGTGAAGTTGCCGGGCGCGTTGTCGGGAAAAACTTCGACCAGGGTTTCCTCAAACCGCTTTGGCATCTCGGGGGTGTCGAACATCAGATAGTAATCCTGATACTTCGGGTCACCCTTGGCGGCCTTCTTCGCCCAGCTGTGTTCCTTGGCCGTGTGGTTCAGCACCAGGTCGACGCAAAGCGAGATGCCGTGTTGCCGGAAAGTGCGGGCGGCGGATTCCAGATCGTCCATCGTGCCCAAGGCGGGGTTCACGGAGCGGTAGTCCATCACCGAATAGCCGCCGTCGCTGTCGCCGGGACGCGGCTTCAGGCAGGGCATGAAGTGGGCGTAGGAGATTCCAAGGTCCTGAAGGTAATCAAGTTTCTCGACCGCGCCGTTGATCGTGCCGTTGAACCGATCCAGGTAGAAGACGTAGCCCGCCATGTCGGCGCGCTGGAACCAGTCGGGTTCCAGGTCGCGCCTCAGGTCCAAGAGTTTCAGGTCCTCGGGCCGCGCCGCCCAGGCCTTGCGCATCGCCTTGAGGAGCGCCGCGCGGAAGGCGGCATAGTCGGGGCGGGCGCCGTAAAGCTGGTCCAGCATCGGCCAGAGGTCGGGGGCCGACCGCGCAAGACGCAGGTCGAACAGCACGTCATCCGGCTTGGGCGGCGATCCGGGCATGGCTTCCCTCCCCCTTGATCGCAGCAGATTAGGCATTCCAAAGCGGTTTGGAAAGAGGAATCAGCGGGCCAGCGCCTCGGGCACGATCAGCCGCACGCCGGGACGCAGGCGGCACACGATCCACAGCAGGTCATCGGGCGCAAAGGCCACGCAACCGGCGGTGGGAAAGCCGGGGCGGCGCCAGCGGTGCAGGAAGATGGCCGAGCCGCGGCCCCCGACGGCGCGCGGCCAGTTCCAGTCGGTCAGCAGGATCAGGTCGTACAGCGGGTCGGGGCGGCGCAACGCCTCGTGCGAAAAGCGGTGAGGCGCGCGGACCATCAGGTTGTAGTCGGGGTCCGCAGGATCGTCGGACCACAGATCCGAAGGCCCGATGGGCAGCGCCCAGTCGACCGGGCGGGCCATCCGGTCGGGGCGGTAGAGACAACCGACGATGCGATGCACCCCGACCGGGGTGCAGCCGTCGCCTTCCCTCTTGCGGGTCGTCACCCCGCCCCGCCCGATGGTGCAGGGAAACTGCCGGCCGGCAAAGCGCAGCCCCGTGCGGGTCAGCACCAGGTCGGCGGGCGTCACAGCAGGTGCCCGGACTTGGCGGCCTTGGTCGCCAGATAGGCGGCGTTCTGCGGGGTTTCGCCCACCTTCAGCGGCACCCGTTCGGTCACGGTCAGCCCGCAGGATTGCAGCATCGCCACCTTGCGGGGGTTGTTGGTCAACAGCCGCACCTGGGAAAACCCCATCCGCCGCAAGAGGTCGGCGCCGATGCGGAAATCGCGCTCGTCGTCTTCAAAGCCCAGGCGGTGGTTGGCCTCGACCGTGTCAAAGCCCTGATCCTGCAAGGCATAGGCGCGCATCTTGTTGGCCAGGCCGATCCCGCGCCCCTCCTGGTTCAGATAGAGCAGCACGCCGCCGCCTTCGGCCCCCATCTGCGCCAGGGCCGCGCGCAGCTGCGGGCCGCAATCGCATTTCAGCGACCCCAGCACGTCGCCGGTGAAGCAGGCCGAATGCAGCCGGACCAGCACGGGCTGGGCGCGGTCGGGTTGGCCCACCTCGATCGCGTAGTGTTCGTCGCCGCCGTCCTCGGGGCGAAAGATGTGGACGCGGCCCGCGCCGGCGGCGGCCATCGGCAGGCGGGCGGCCACCACCTCGTCCAGCGGCGACAGTCGGGCCAGCTCGGGCGCGATCTCGTCCAGCCGCAGGAAGGTCAGGCCCAGGTCGGCGGCCAGCGTCAGCGGATGGTCGATGCGCACCAGCACGGCGGCGGGCAACAGGCGGGCGGATTTCGCCAGCAGCAGCGCGGCGCGGTGCAGCCCGGCCCCTCCGTCGCGCAAGGGACGCAGCGGCCCCTTCATCGGCACGCGCAGGTCATCGACCGGGTCGGCCAGCGCCGACAACCAGTCAAGCCCGGCGCCCGGGGGCACGGCCACGCGCACCAGATCGCCGTCATAGGCCGGGGTCTTCAGCGTCTCAGCCCGGCGCGCGGTCAGCGCCAGTTCGGGCGGGGCCAGCGCGGCCAGATCGGCCAGCCGCGCGGGCGTCAGCGATTCCACCGCGACGGCCAACGCCGCTTCGCCATCGCCGGCCAGCACCACGGGCACGCCCATGCGCAGGTCGCCCCGCGCGCGGGCCAGCCGTTCGACAAGGGTGGGGCCAAGGCTCATGCCCCCCTTCTAGGCCGCCCGCTTCGAAACCGGAAGCCTTGTCGCCGGGCCGGGCGCGATGACAAGCCTGAAACAAAGACGCCCCAGACGACACGAGCCTGTGAGGCCCCGGTCACAAATCTTGCGGGGTTCGTGATCGCCACTCATCTGTTCGCCAAGACAAACCAAAGGGCTGCACGCATGGCACAACTTCGCAAGATCCTGCTGGTGGACGACGACGACGACCTGCGAGAGGCGCTGTCGGAACAGCTGGTGATGACCGAGGATTTCGATGTGTTCGAGGCCCGTACCGGCGCCGAGGGAATGGAGAAGGCCAAGGCCGCGATCTATGACCTGGTGATCCTGGACGTCGGGCTGCCCGACACCGACGGGCGCGAGCTGTGCCGCCGGATGCGCAAGCAGGGCGTGAAATGCCCGATCATGATGCTGACCGGCCACGACACCGATGCCGACACGATCCTGGGCCTTGATTCGGGCGCCAACGACTATGTGACCAAGCCGTTCAAGTTTCCGGTCCTGCTGGCCCGCATCCGGGCGCAGCTGCGCACCCACGAACAGTCCGAGGACGCGGTGTTCCAGCTGGGGCCCTATACCTTCAAGCCGGCGCAGAAGATGCTGCTGGACGAGAAGGACAAGAAGATCCGCCTGACCGAAAAGGAAACCAACATCCTGAAGTTCCTCTATCGCGCCCAGTCCGGCGTGGTGGCGCGGGATGTCCTGCTGCACGAGGTCTGGGGCTATAACGCCGGGGTCACCACCCACACTCTGGAGACCCACATCTACCGCCTGCGCCAGAAGATCGAGCCCGACCCCTCGAACGCGCGGCTTCTGGTCACCGAAAGCGGGGGGTATCGGCTGGTCGCCTGATCCCCTGCCCGATTGTTGCCGGATTCACGTGCTATTAACGAAGTCAAGCTATGAAGATCGGGTAAGCTTTCATCGTTCCCCTTGCCGTGTCGGGGTCATGACACGGCATCCTCCCTGTTGGACTGGCCGGGCCTCGTGCCCGGCCTTTTTTTTGCGCCTAGCGCAGCCGCAGGCGGAACACCGCATAGACCGCCAGCGCCGCCGTCACCCCAGACGCCAGCGCATAGGGCCACAACAGCGCGGTGATCCGGTCACCCGGGGTCTCGACCGCCGAGACGATGGCGCCAAAGGCAAAGGCACCCAGGGCCGCCGGCCCGGTGCCGATGAAGCGATAGGCGCTGTTCACCCGGCCCAAGAGCGGCGCAGGGATATGGCGCTGGCGATAGCTGACCACCGTTATGTCCCACAGCATGCCGCAGAAGGCATCGGCCAGCATGAAACCGGCGATCACCGGCAGCGGCGCCTGCAAGGCCAGCGCCGCCGAACTGGCCGAGAACATCCCGATCCCCACCAGAAGCGAGGCCGTCGGCCCGATCCGCAGCGCCACCCTTGGCCCGAAGACCGACCCGGCCAGCCCGCCGACCGCCACCAGCGTCAAGAGCGCGCCATAGCCCTGCACGTCCAGCGCCAGCACCCTTTGCGCGTACAGGATGAAGATGGCGAAAAAGCCGTAGCCGACAAAGTTGAACGCGCCCGACACCAGCGCCAGCCTGCGCAGGACGGCGTTGCCCCACAGCCAGCGCAACCCCTCGGATATGGCGGCCAGCGCGGGCTGATGCGGCTGCGCAGCAGGCGTCCGCGTCACGCGCATCGCCCCGATCAACACCAGCGCCGACAGCAACAGCAGCGTCTGCGCGCCGAAGGGCAGCGCCACCGACAGCCCGATCAGGAAACCGGCCAGCGGCGGGCCCGCCAGTTGCCCGGCCAGCCGCTCGGTCGCCCAAAGCGCGCCGTTCGCGCGCTCAAGATGGGTCTTGTCGACCACCCCCGGCAGAAAGGTTTGCGCGGTGTTGTCGCGCACCACCTCGGTCGTGCCCAAGAGGAAGGCCAGTGCCGCCAGCCCCAGCACCGGCCCAGTGCCCGGCGCGGCCGTCAGCGCCAGCGCGCACAGGGCCAGCGACAGCAGCAGCCGCGCCGCATCGGCGGCCAGGATCAGGCGGCGATGGTCGTGGCGATCGGTCAGCACCCCGGCCGGCAGCGCGAAGAGCGCCCATGGCAGATGCCGGTTCGCCGCCACCAGCCCGATCAGCAGCGGATCGTCGGTCAACAGCGTCGCCAGCCAGGGCACCGCCACCGCGATCAGCCCGTCGCCCAGGTTGGTCGCCGCCGAGGCCGAGAACAACAGGCGGAAATCGCGGCCGGACCAAAGGCGAAGCGGATCTTGCATCGCGCCACTTTCCCCCGCCGCGCGCCGGCGTCAATCCCCGCCTCCATCGGCCCGGCGTCGCCGCAATCTGGAGTTGTGGCCGAAAAACAATGACTCCTGAAGTTTTGATTTGGGTCAATTCGCAGCGGGGGGATTCGGTGGTATAAGATACTCACCTCCCTGTTGGACTTGGCCCGGCCCCTTCTGGACCGGGCTTTTCTTTTGCCCGCCGCGCCCCTAACCTTGGGTCCCTGCCAAGGAGACGCGGATGCCCTTTACCCTTGCCACCTGGAACATCAACTCGGTCCGCTTGCGCGAGGGGCTGGTGGCAAAGCTGATGGCCGACGAGGCGCCCGACGTCCTGTGCCTGCAGGAATGCAAGAGCCCGGTCGACAAGATCCCGCTGGAGCAGTTCCAGGCGCTTGGCTACCGCTGGATGGTGGCGCGCGGGCAAAAGGGCTACAACGGCGTCGCGATCCTGTCGAAGCTGCCGATCACCGATGCGGGCGACCGGGATTACGCGACGCTGGGTCATGCCCGCCACGTCGCGGCGCGGCTGGAAAATGGCGTCACCATCCACAACTGCTATGTGCCCGCCGGCGGCGACATCCCGGACCGGGCGGAAAACGTGAAATTCGGCCAGAAGCTGGATTTCCTGACCGACATGCGCGACGCCTTCCGCATGGACCGGCCGGAACGGTCGATCCTGGTGGGCGACCTGAACATCGCCCCGCGCGAGGATGACGTCTGGAACCACAAGGCGCTCTTGAAGATCGTCAGCCACACGCCCATCGAAATCGACCATCTGGCCCAGGCGCAAGAGGCCGGGCGTTGGGTGGACGTGACCCGGGCCGACATCCCGCAGGGCCTGCTCTACAGCTGGTGGAGCTATCGCGCGCCCGACTGGGACGCCGCCGACAAGGGCCGCCGGCTGGACCACATCTGGGCCACGCCCGACATTTCCGGCGCGGCGCACGGCAGCCGCATCCTGCGCGCCGCCCGCGGCTGGGACCAGCCCAGCGACCACGCCCCGGTCTTTGCCACCTTCGACCTGTGACACACCCGCCGATGCCGGAAGGGGAAGATCCGGCACCGGCGGGCAAAGGTATTTTCGCAAAGGCATTCTTCAAAACCGCCGGCGTCCACTCTGTGCCGGCAGGGGTGTTGTGGCACGCCGGGCGCGGTGGCCGCTGTTCCCGGCGGAACAGCCCTACAGGGTGAACAGCGCAAGAAGGCCGAAGGAGCGCACCTCGACCTGACCCAGGGGGCGCAGGGGGCGGCTGGCCTGCGCCGCCGCCGCGGGGCCGACGATCACGGCGGGGCCCAGCGTCTTGCCCGCCTCTTGCAGCCGCGCGGCCAGGTTCACCGCGGGGCCATGCGCGGTATAGTCGATGCGCGCACCTGACCCCACGTCGCCCAGGATCGCGGGCCCGGTCTCGACCCCGATCCGGGTGCGGCCCAGGCCCAGTTCAGGGCGCTGCGCCTCGGTCTCGGCCCGGATCTGGGCGGCGGCGGCCAGGGCCGCATCGACATGGCCGGGCTGGTCCAGTGGAGCGTTGAAGAGGGCATGGACGCCGTCGCCGACGATCTTGTCGATCATGCCGCCATGCCGCAGGACGATGGCCGAGACGGCGGTGAAGTAGCGGTCCAGCGTGGCGATCAGCTCCTCGGGCGGCAGGCGGTTGGCCAGGGCGGAAAAGCCCTCGATGTCGGTGAACAGCGCCGTCACCTCGCGCCGCTCGCCCGCCAGCCGCAAGAGCCGCGGATCGGCGATCAGCCGGGCAACCACGGGCGCGGGCAAAAGCTGCCCCATGCGGTCGCGCAGCGCCCGTTCCGCCCGGGCGGTGGCAGCGGCCTGCACCAGCAGGCCCGCGGTGGCAGACCCCAGGATGGCCAGCGCGGGCAAGGCCGGGTCATACAGCCGCCCGGTCGCGGCGTGCAGGCCCAGGCTGGCCAATGCCCAGGCCAGCGCCAGCGCCGCGGCGCCCGCCAACGCGGCCAGCGGCGGCAGCAGCGCGACCATCGCCGCAGCGGCCGCCCCGGCCAGCAGAACGCCTGCCGCCTCGACCATGGGGGCCGAAGTTGGGCGCCAGGGCAGCCGCCCTGCCGCAATCCCCTCGGCCAGATCCGCCGCGATCTGCACCGAAGGATACAGCGGATCGGCCGCGGTGGGCCGCAGCCCGCCCCGGCTGGGCAGCGAGGATCCGACGAAGACCACCGCCCCCGCCAGCCGCGCCGCCCCTTCGCCCGCCAGCACCTGCGCGGCGCTCAGCGTGCGCGCCGCGCGCCGGTCGGCCGATGACGGGCGAAACCGCAGCATCGCGCCGGGGTCCAGCCTAAGCCGGTGGTCGCCCAGCCGCAGGGTGGCCGGCGTGCCGCCGATCACCGGCGTCGGCAGCGCCAGCGCCAGGCGCAGGGTCTCGACCGGCAGCGACAGGCGCGGGGCGCCGGCCGCCAGCACCGCCGCGGGCACCAGACGGACACGGGCGCTGGCGTCGCCGGGCAGCGACAGGGCGCCCAGCCCGCGCGCGGCGGCAACGAAGGCCGGGCAGGGCTGCTCAGCCCCCTCGGACCGCCAGAACGCGGGCGCCGGATCGGCCACGGCCAGGACGGCGGGCGGCGCGGGCACGTCGGGCGGGGTGGGCGACAGCAGGAAGCCCAGGGCCGTCGGCGCGCGCGACAAGGCGGCGGCCAGCGCGGCCGTCACCGGCTGGGCGGGGTCGCAATCGCCCGCAAAGACGATGTCCCACCCCACCGCAGCGGGTTCGGCCTGCGCGATCGCCGCCGCCAGCCGGGCCGAGGCGGCGCGCGTCCAGGGCGCGCCCGTGTCATCGGTCTCGCCGATATCGACGACCACGACCGGGGGGCCGGATGGCGCGGGCGGCGGCACCAGCCGCACCAGCACATCCAGCGCGACGTCCTGCCAGCGGATCAGCGCCGGCGGCGCCCACCACAGCGCCAGCGCCGCCACGACCGACAGCCCCAGCACGACCGCCAGCGGCACGGGACGCAGGGGCCGGCGGTCAGTCATCCGCCGCGGCTTCGTCGCGCAAGCGGTCGGGGTCGCAGCGCCAGACCCCGCCGCCCTCGTCGCGCAACAGCCCTTCTTCGCGGAACTCTTGCAGGACCCGGTTCACCTTGGGCCGGCTGGCGCCCAGCATCGCCGCCAGCTCTCCCTGGCTGACCTGCAGGCGCAGCGCGGCATCGGGCGGGATGTCGTCGCCGTTCAGTTGCGCCAGCGCAAACAGGAAGAACCGCGCCACCCGTGCCCGCAGCTGATAAAGCGCGATGGATTCCAGCTGCCCAGTGGTGTCGCGCAGCATCGCCGACAGATGCGCCAGTGCGGCCTGGTTCAGCGAGGGGTGGCGGGCGGCGATGGCGCGGAATTCGGCACGGGACAGGATATGGCCCAGCGTCGGCTCGGCCGCGGTGGCGTCGGCCGACCGCGGCTCGGCGTCGAACAGCGCCAGTTCGCCCAGCATCTCGCCCGGGCCGGCCTGGCGCAGCACCAGCTCGCGCCCCGCCGGCGTGGTCAGCACGATCCGCACCCGCCCGCTTTCCAGCGCGACCAGCCAGTCGCCCGGATCGCCGCGCTGAAAGATCATCTCTCCGGCCGACCAGCGGCGCGATTGGGCGGCGGCGGCGATGGCGTCCAGCGCCTCGGGCGGAAGCGGCGCGAACATGCGAAAGGATTTCCAGAACGCCCGCCCCGTCATGCTGCCCCCTTGGTGCCCCGCGCGGATGCTGCGTCATGCGGGCGCGGCGGTAAAGGGGCGTGATCGGCGGCCCTCAGCCGCGTTGCAGCCCGACCAGGGCAAAGGCCGCCTCGATCCGCGGCGCCTTCCACTGCGCCACCTCTGACGGCGGGCCGCCGGCCACCATGTCGACCCCGTCGCCCGCCCGCAACCGGCGCGTGACGCCCGCGTTCGTCACCGTGACCTGCCCGCGGTCGACAAAGACCGTGCCCGCGATGCCCTTGGACGGGCCAAAGAAGAACCGCGTGCCGCGCACCCCGATCTGGCCGAATTCGGTCTGGAAGGTCAGGTCCACCGGCGGCAACCCATCGTCGCGGTCAAAGACGATGGCGCCGCCCAGCGTGATCGTGCCGCCCACGTCGGCCAGGTAGCGGTCAATGGTCACCTCGGTCTCGGGGCCCATGTTGATGAAGGTGTCGGTGTTCAGCTTAAGCTGCGCCACGGCCGCCGCGCCGATGCGGACGCGGTCGCCCTCGGCCAGCATGGCGCCGACGGCCAGCGGCACCTGCACCCCGCCGTGGACCAGCCGGCCGCTACCGACAAGCCGGGTCGTAGTGCCGATGCCGTCCAGCGCCAGCAGGCGAGTGGGCAACAGGGCAAGCGGGGCGGCAAGGGCGGCGCGGCGGCTGATCTGCGGCATGGCGGCGGGAAATTCCGGTGCGTGCTGAAAGGGTTCCGTCAGCCTAGCAGGTCGCCCCCTTTCGGGCAACGCGGGCGTTCAGCCGCCCGCCATCAGCGCCTGGAACATCGCCTGCGCCTCGGGGCTGTCCCAGGCGGCATCGCCGATCAGGCGGCCCACCTCTTGCCCCTCGGGGTTCAGGATCACCGTCACCGGCAGGCCCGCAATGCCCATCTGCCGCGCCATCAGCCCCTTGGGGTCGCGCAGCGAGGTCAGGTTGGCGATGGCGGCTTCGTCCCAGAACCGGGCGATGTTCTCGGGCGCATTGCGCCCGGTGGCGACCGGCACCACCGCCAGGTCGGGCATGGCGGCTTGCAGGCGGTCCAGGCTGGGCATTTCCGACCGGCAGGGGGCGCACCAGGTCGCCCAGAAGTTCACCACCACCCACTTGCCCAGATGGTCGGCCAGGCTGGCCTCGGCATCGTCCAGCGTGACCAGCGCGGCCTCGGGCAGGGGCTGGGGGTCGGATAGCGTCAGCTTGGCCATGTCGCCGGTCAGCAGCGCCGACAGATCCTGCGCCAGCCCCGGGTTTGCACCAAGCGCAAGGCCCGTATAAAGAACCGCCAGAAGTTTCCTCACGCCCCGATCCCTTTCCCGAAGGCCACCCCGATGACCGCTTCCGACAAGACCCAGACCGCCAACCAGATGTGGGGCGGGCGCTTTGCCGAAGGGCCGGACGCGATCATGCAGGCGATCAACGCCTCGATCGGGTTCGACCAGCGGCTTTACGCGCAGGACATTGCCGGCTCGCGTGCCCATGCCGCCATGCTGGCGGCGACGGGCATCCTGACGGATAGCGATGCGAAGGCCATCGGGGAAGGCCTTCTCACGGTCTTGTCAGAAATCGAGGGCGGCGCGTTCCGGTTCCGGGTCGAGTTGGAGGATATCCACCTGAACGTCGAATCCCGCCTGACCGAGATCGTGGGCGAGGCCGGCAAGCGCCTGCACACGGGCCGCAGCCGCAACGACCAGGTGGCGGTCGACTTCCGGCTTTGGGTCCGCGACCAGTGCGATGCGGCGATGGATGGGCTGACCGGGCTGATGCGGGCCTTCGTCGCCCAGGCCGAGGCCGGGGCGGATTGGGTGATGCCGGGCTTCACCCACCTGCAGACCGCGCAGCCGGTGACCTGGGGCCACCACATGATGGCCTATGTCGAGATGTTCGCCCGCGATAGGTCGCGGTTCGAAGACGCGCGGAAACGGATGAACGAATGCCCGCTGGGCGCGGCGGCGCTGGCGGGCACCGGGTTCCCGATCGACCGCCACATGACGGCCAAGGCCCTGGGGTTCGACCGGCCGACGGCAAACAGCCTGGATTCGGTCAGCGACCGCGACTTCGCGCTGGAGTTCCTTGCGGCCTCCAGCATCTGCGCCATGCACCTGAGCCGCTTTGCCGAAGAACTGGTGATCTGGTCTTCGGCGCAGTTCCGCTTTGTCCGCCTGTCGGACAAGTGGACCACCGGGTCCAGCATCATGCCGCAGAAGAAGAACCCCGACGCGGCGGAACTCTTGCGCGCCAAGCTGGGCCGCATCCTGGGGGCGACGGTGGCGCTGTTCACCGTGATGAAGGGGCTGGCGCTGACCTATTCCAAGGACATGCAAGAGGACAAGGAACAGGTCTTTGACGCCGCCGACAGCCTGATGCTGGGGCTGGCCGCGATGACCGGAATGGTCGGCGACATGACCGCCAACCGCGACACCCTGAAGGCCGCCGCCGCCAGCGGCTTTTCCACCGCCACCGACCTGGCCGACTGGCTGGTGCGCAACCTGAACCTGCCGTTCCGCGAGGCGCATCACGTCACCGGCACGCTGGTCGCGCTGGCCGAAAAGAAGGGCTGCGACCTGCCAGAGCTGTCGCTGACCGAGATGACCGCCGTGCATCCGGGGATCACGCAAGAGGTCTATTCCGTGCTGGGGGTGGAAAACTCGGTCCGGTCGCGGATGAGCTATGGCGGAACCGCGCCCGACCAGGTGCGGGCGCAGATTGCCCGGTGGAAAGCGTCGCTGAAATAGGGAATGCTTGCGCCGTCCGCCCCGCCCGCGACCGGAGAGTGACGATGCTGCGCAAGCTGCCTGCCCTGCTGCTGCCCCTGGCGCTGGCCGCCTGCGTCGGACCCGAGGTCGGCGCCAGTGTCTCGGTCGGACCCTATGGCGCCAAGGTGCGGCCGTCGATCTCGGCCGGGCTTGAGGGCGGCGGCACCATCACCTACACGCCCTGAGGTTTCCCATGCGCCTTGCCGCCCTGGCCGTCCTGACCCTTCTTGCCGCCTGCGGTGCCGACGGCCCGCCGGTTCCGCCCTCGCAGGCCGCCACCGCCCCCGGCCTGACGATCAGCGGCCAGGCAAAGATCGGCATCGTCGGCAACTGACCCTCGTCGTCGCATTTCATGCGCTCCTCGGGGCGGCATCCTGCGACGAAAAGCCGAAGGCGCATGAGGAGCCGCGATTGAAGCGCCCGCCGCGCGTGCTATAGACCGCGCAACCAAGGCAGGGACGCGCATGGACCATTTTCTGTACAAGGGCGGCATCCTGCATGCCGAAGGCGTCGCGATCCCCGAGATTGCCGCCGCCGTGGGCACCCCCTTCTACGTCTATTCCACCGCCACCCTGACCCGGCATTTCCGCCTGTTCACCGAGGCCCTCAGCCCCCTGCCGCATCTGGTCTGCTTTGCCATCAAGTCGCTGTCGAACGTCGCCGTACTCAAGGTTCTGGGCGACCTGGGCGCGGGGATGGATGTCGTGTCCATCGGCGAATACCTGCGCGCCCGCGCCGCCGGCGTTCCGGGCGACCGGATCGTGTTTTCCGGCGTGGGCAAGACCCGGGCGGAAATCCGTTGCGCGCTGGAGGGCGGCATCCGCCAGTTCAACGTCGAATCCGAACCCGAGATGCGGGCGATTTCCGACATCGCGGCCTCGATGGGCAAGGTCGCCCCCATCGCGATCCGGGTGAACCCGGACGTCGACGCGAAGACCCACGAAAAGATCGCCACCGGCAAGAGCGAGAACAAGTTCGGCATCCCCATCGCCAAGGCGCGCGAGGCCTATGCCGAAGCTGCCCGATTGCCCGGCCTGCGCGTCGTCGGCGTCGATGTCCATATCGGCAGCCAGCTGACCGAACTGGCCCCGTTCGAGGCGGCGTTCCAGAAAGTGCGAGAGCTGACGCTGGCCCTGCGCGCCGATGGCCATGCCATCACCCGGCTGGACCTGGGCGGCGGCCTTGGCATTCCCTATGCCCGCTCGAACGAGGCCCCGCCGCTGCCCACCGACTATGGCGCTATGATCAAGCGCACCCTGGGCGACCTGGACGCGGAAATCGAGATCGAGCCGGGGCGGCTGATCTCGGGTAACTCGGGCTTGCTGGTCGCCTCGGTCATCTACGTCAAGAACGGCGAGGGGCGCGATTTCCTGATCCTCGATGCCGCGATGAACGACCTTGTCCGCCCCAGCATGTACGGCGCGCATCATGACATCATCCCGGTGGTAGAGGGCACGCCCGGCGACCCGACGCACCCCTTCGACGTGGTCGGCCCGGTCTGCGAGACCGGCGATACCTTTGCCAAGGCGCGCGAACTGCCGCTGATGGCCGAGGGCGACCTTGTCGCCTTCCGCTCGGCCGGAGCCTATGGCGCGGTGATGGCATCGGAATACAACAGCCGCCCGCTGATTCCCGAAGTGCTGGTCCACGGGGATCACTATGCCGTCATTCGGGAAAGGCCGACCTTTGACGAAATGATTTCGCGGGATAGACTTCCCGAATGGCTGTGACGCGCCGTCCGGCCAGCCGAGGCGCCCGATGATCCTGAATGCCCCGACCGAGACGCTGAAACGCCTGGTCTGGCCGCTGCGCCTGACGCTGGCGGGGCTGTGGGCGGAACGCATCGCGCGGGCCTTCTGGCCGCTGTGGACGCTGGTCCTTCTGACCTTCTCGGCGCTGGCCTTCGGGGTGCAGGACCTGGGGCCGATCCTCTGGGTGCAGATCGCCGCCGGCGTGGTCGCGGTTGCTGCACTGGCGGCGCTGGCCTGGGGCTGGCGGCAGTTCCGCAGGCCCTCGCGCGGCGACGCGCTGGCCCGGCTGGACGCCACCTTGCCCGGCCGCCCGCTGACGGCGCTGGCCGATACGCAGGTCATCGGCACGGGCGACCCGGCCTCGCTGGCGGTCTGGCGGGCGCACCTGAAGCGGATGGCCGACCGCGCGGCACAGGCGAAACCCGTTGCGCCCGACCTGCGGCTGTCGTCGCGCGACCCCTATTCGCTGCGCTATGTGGCGCTGACCGCGGCCGTCATGGCGGCGCTGTTCGGCAGCTTCTGGCGGGTATCCTCGGTCGCCGGCATCGCCCCCGGCCCGGCCGAGGCGGCGGGCGGCGGCCCGTCCTGGGAAGGCTGGGCGCAGCCGCCGGCCTATACCGGCAAGCCATCGGTCTACCTGTCGGACGTCACCGCGCCGACGCTGGAACTGCCGGTCGGCACCCGCATCCAGATCCGCCTTTACGGCGAGGCGGGGGCGCTGTCGGTCGACCAGACCATCGCCCGGGTCGCGCCGCAGCCGGCCTCGGCCGAACCGGCCCCGCCCGCGCCCGAAGGGATGGCGGGCCTGACCGACCTGACCGTCAGCCAGTCGGGCAGCCTGGAGATCACCGGCCCCGGCGGCCGGGAATGGCAGATCACCGCCATCCCCGACGGCATGCCCGCGATCGAGGTTGCCGGCGACATGACGCGCGAGGCGGACGGCACCTTCAAGCAGGGCTTCACCGCCCGCGACGATTACGGCGTGGTGGCGGGCCGGGTGACGATCACGCTGGACCTGGCCGCCGTCGACCGCCGCCACGGCCTGACCGTCGACCCCGAGCCGGTCGAGCCGGTCCTGCTGGACCTGCCGATGCCGATGAAGGGCGGGCGGCAGGAGTTCACCGAGATGCTGGTGGACGATCTGTCCAAATCGGTGCTGGCGAACCTGCCGGTGACCATGGTCTTTGCAGCCACCGACGCCGCGGGCCAGGCCGCCGAAAGCGCGCCCTATTCGGTGCTGCTGCACGGCCGCCGGTTCTTTGACCCGATGGCGGCCGCCGTGATCGAACTGCGCCGCGACATCCTGTGGAACCGGGTCAACGCGCCCCGCACGGTCGAAATCCTGAAAGCGGTGTCGCACCGGCCCGAAGACTTCCTGCGCTCGGACCGCGCCGCGCTGCACCTTCGGGTGGCGCTGCGCGAGCTGGAAAAGATCCAGGGCAGCATGACCACCGAACAGCGCGATGCCATGGCCGAAAAGCTGTGGGCCATCGCGCTGATGTTCGAAGAGGGCGACCTGTCCAGCGCGCTGGAGCGGTTGCAGCGCGCCCAGGACCGGCTGGAAGAGGCAATCCGCAACGGCGCCTCGCCCGAGGAAATCGACGAGCTGATGAAGGAACTTCAGCAGGCGATGCGGGATTATACCCAAGAGCTGGCCGAAGAGGCGCAGCGCAACCCCGAAGGCGCGCCGCAGGGGGGCGAGGGCCAGGAAATCACCGGCGACATGCTGCAACAGATGCTGGATGAGATCGAGCGCCTGATGCAGGAAGGCAAGACCGCCGAGGCGATGGCGCTGATGGAACAGCTGCGCCAGCTGATGGAAAACATGCAGGTCACGCAGGGCCAGGGGCAGGGCCAGGGCGAAGGCCCGATGCAGGACCTGGGCGAGACCCTGCGCGACCAGCAGGACCTGTCCGACGACGCCTACCGCGACATGCAGCAGGGCCGGGGCGGCGACCAGGGCCAGGAACCGGGTCAGGACGGCGAACCGCGCGACGAGGGCGACCTGGCCGAGCGCCAGCGCGACCTGCGCGAACGTCTGGGCGAATTGCAGGACCAGCGCCTGCCGGGCGACGGCGGCGAACAGGGCGAGGCCGGCCGCGATGCGCTGGACCGCGCCGAAGACGCCATGCGCCAGGCCGAACGCGCGCTGGACGAGGGCGACCTGGACGGCGCGCTGGACCATCAGGCCGACGCGATGGAGGCGATGCGCGAGGGCATGCAGGAATTCGGCGAGGCCCTGGCCGAGGAAAACCGCGACGGCCAGGAGAACGGCGGCACCCAGGAAGCCGGCCGCGCCGACCCCGAAGGCCGCGACCCGCTGGGCCGCGAACCCGGCGACGCCGCCCGCATCGGCAGCGACCGCAACATGGTGCAGAACGACCCCGACAAGCGCGCCCAGGACCTGCTGGACGAAATCCGCCGCCGCTCGGGCGAGGCGGGGCGCCCGGCCGAGGAACTGGATTACCTCAAGCGCCTCTTGGACATGTTCTAGGCCACCGCGCGGCGGTCAGGCCTCGCCGCCGGAAATCGCCTGGGTGGCCGATTTCATCAGGTCGTTCAGCCACAGCCGCAGCCCGTCGACAAAGGCGACATAGCCGTTCAGCGCGCCTTCCAGCGCCGGGAACTGCGCCGCCAGCCGCTGCGCGGCCACATAGACCACGGCGGCCACGATGAACAACAGGAAGACCAGGAAGAACCCGCTGCGGAAACTGCTGCGGCCGCGCGTCAGGTCGGGCAGCGCGTCGATCTCGGCATCGGGGTCGCCACCCTCTCCGGGCTGCAGGGTCGAGTTGATCTCCTCGACATCGGGCAAGAGGTCGCGGCGGGCGGCGGGGCGCGGCGGCTCTGGCGGGGGGGCGTCGGGGTCCTCGCCCTTCAGCATCGCCAGACGCCGCTGGGTTGCGGTCAGGGCGCCGGTCACGCCGGCCGCATCGACGCCCAGGTCGGGCTGCACCTGCATCTGGCTGTCGGCCTCGGCCTGCATCGCTCCGGTCTTGCGCACCTCGACACGGCGGGCCTCTTCCTCGCGCTCGGCCTCTTCGCGCAGGATCGACAGCACGCTGTCGTCCAGTTCGCGCCGCGGCGGCGCGCCGGCAGGGGCGGGTTCGGGGCTGGCTTCGGCCGGAGGGACCACGGGCGCAGCCGCAGCCGCTGGGGCGGCAACCGCCTCTTTCAGCAAGGCAGCCAGCGCCGCGCCGGTGTCGTCCGACACAGCGACGGATGCAACAACGGGCGCGGCGGCAGCCGGGGCGTCGTCCAGCGACGGGCTTTCGTCACCAGGGGGTTCGGCGGCGGGTTCGGCAGTCGCTTCGGCCGGGGGGGCTTCGACCGCCGTCACGGCCCGCGCCACGGCCGCAGCCGCGTCTTCGGCCGGCCCTTCGGCCGCAGCCGGTGCCGGCAGGTCATCGCCGAACAGCGCAGCCTCTTCCTCGGCCGCGATCTCGGCCTCGGGGCGCGACTGGAACCAGCCGTGGCCGCAATTCGAACACTGGACATCGCGCCCGCCTTCGGGGATGGCGTCTTCCGGCACTTCGTACTTTGCATCGCAATTCGGGCACGTCAGCCGCATTCATTGTCCCCCAAGCCCGAAGCACAGGTCTGAGCCGTTTCTATCAACCATGCCCGCCGTCTCCAAGGCTTTGTCGCCTGCTCTTGTACAAAGGTTAATCGTCGTGCGATTGAAAGCACAACCCTTCCAGTCCATTGTCGGGGCCGGACAGCAGCCAGGATCGGGTGAAACCGGGTGATCGCCTTCGAGAATGCAGCCTACAACTACGGCGGAGGCGAGCTTCTGTCCGAAGTCAGCCTGCGCCTGGCGCCGGGGTCGTTCCACTTTCTGACCGGCCCTTCGGGCGCCGGCAAGACCACCTTCCTCAAGCTGGCCTATGCCGAGCTGATGCCCACCTCGGGCCATGTCACCATCTTTGACCGCGAGGTGCGCAGCCTGTCGCGCGACGACATCGCCCGCACCCGGCGGCGGATCGGCGTGGTGCATCAGGACGTGCAGTTCCTGGATCACCTGCCGCTGGCGGCGAACGTGCAACTGCCGCTGACGGTGTCGGGCAAGACCGGCGACACCCGCGACCTGACCGACCTTCTGACCTGGGTGGGCCTTGGCCATCTGGCCGATGCGCGGCCGCCGTCGCTGTCGGGCGGCGAACGGCAGCGGGCAGCGCTGGCGCGGGCGATCATCATGGGGCCCGACGTGATCCTGGCGGACGAGCCCACCGGCAACGTCGACTGGGAGATGTCGCTGCGCCTGCTGGCCCTGCTGGTCGAGCTGAACCGGATGGGCAAGACGATCCTGGTCGCCACCCACGACCTGAACCTGATCCGCCAGGCCAAGAACCAGGTTCCGGCCCGCGTGCTGCGGATCTCGAAGCGGCGCATCCAGCTGGCGGGGGCCGACCTGTGAGCCTGCCCGCCCCGCTGCGCCGCCTGATCGACTCCGGCCGCCAGGCCGACCGCGTGGTGCCCCCGTCGGGCCATACCGCCTGGCTGACCACCTTCACCGCCGGCGCGATGACCTTTCTCTGCGTCTTTGCGCTGGCCCTGTCGCTGGCCTCGGGGCGGCTGGCCAGCCGCTGGTCGGACGCGCTGGCGCGCACCGCGACGATCCGCCTGTCAGCCCCGCCCGAACAGGTTGACGTGCAGACCGAGGCGATCCTGGCCCTGCTGGCCACCACGCCCGGCATCGCCAGCGCCCGCGCGCTGTCGGATGACGAGGCCCGCAAGCTGCTGGAGCCCTGGTTCGGCCCCGACCTGCCGCTGGAGGCGCTGCCGATCCCGCGGCTGATCGAACTGGTCGAGGCCGACCCCGGTTATGACGGCGAGGGCCTGCGCCAAAGGCTGGCAGCCGAAGCGCCGGGCGCCGTGCTGGACGACCACACCCGCTGGCGCCGCCCCCTGGCCGAAGCCGCGGGCCGGCTGCGCCTGCTGGGCTGGCTGTCGATCGCGCTGATCGGGGCGACGATGGCCGCGATGATCACCCTGGCCGCCAACGCCGCGCTGGCCGCCAATGCGCAGGTGGTGCGGGTGCTGCGGCTGGTCGGCGCGCGTGACAGCTACATCGCCCGTGCCTTCGTGCGCCGGTTCACCCTGCGCGCCCTGGGCGGGTCGGCCGCCGGTGCGGCGCTTGGCCTGATCGGCGTCGCCCTGCTTCCGCGCGCCGATGCGGCGGGGGGCTTCCTCACCGGGCTTGGCTTTACCGGCTTCGGCTGGCTCTGGCCCTTCGTCCTTCCGCCGCTGGCGGGCGCGGTGGCCTTTGCCGCCACCCGCCGCGCGGCCTTTCGCAAGCTTCGGGAATTGCCATGATCGTCCTGCAATGGATCCGCTCGGTCGTCTTCATCGCGGTGATGTATCTGTCGATGGTGGTTGTGGCCCTGGTCTTCCTGCCCTGGGCCCTCTTGTCGAAAGAAGGCGCGATCACCGCCGCCCACACCTATTGCCGCTGGGTCCGCTTTTCCGCCCGGGTGATCTGCGGCCTGCGCTCCGAGGTCCGTGGCACCCCGCCCACCGGCGAGGTGGTGGTGGCGGCCAAGCATCAAAGCTTTTTCGACATCATCATCATCTATTCGGCGATGCCCCGGCCCCGTTTCATCATGAAACGGGAACTGATCTACACCCCGATCCTGGGGCAATATGCGCTGCGGATGGGCTGCATCCCGGTCGACCGCGGCAAGCGCGGCGCCGCGATCCTGAAGATGAAGCAGGACGTGGCCCGCGGTGCCGCCGATCCGGGGCAACTGATCATCTATCCGCAGGGCACCCGCGTGGCGCCGGGGGCAACCCGGCCCTACAAGGTGGGCACCGGGTTGCTTTATGAGCAGCTTGGCCAGCCCTGCGTGCCGGTCGCCTGCAACGTCGGCGTGTTCTGGCCCAAGCGCAGCCTGTTGCGGAAACCGGGGCTGGCGGTGGTGGAATTCCTGCCCGCCATCGCCCCCGGCCTGCCGGTGGCCGAGTTCATGACCCGGCTGGAAGCGGACGTCGAAGGCCAGTCGAACCGCCTTATGGCCGAGGCCGGGTTCCGCGCCTGACGGCCTTGGCGCCAAGGCTCGTCGATGACTTCGTCACTCCTCGCCACCGCAACCGACGAAAAGACGAAGTCGCATGAGGAGGGTTCCTGCCGCCCGCGGGAACGGCGCTCAGCTCAGCGGGCAGTCGGTGACGTCCAGGTCGACCGCCAGCCGCGCCGATGGCCCGTAGGCCAGGCCCGAGACGTTGATGTAAAGCGCCCCCCTGTCGGTGAAGATGTCGGCGTCCGTCACCGGCAGGGTGGTGAAGTCCGGGTCGACCTGCCAGCCGGCGAACAGCGCGCAATCGGTTTCGAACCGCAGCACATAGCCGTTGAAGGTTGCGTCGTAGAACCAGCCCTGTCCGGCGGCGGGATAGGTCACCTCCACCCGCGACGGCCCGATCTGCACCTGTGCCGGCACGATCTCCAGCCCGCCGACCAGGCCCTCGGGTTCCAGCCCGAACTCGACACCCTCGCCCACCGTCACGGTGCGGCCCTGCGCCTGCAGGAACGGCTGCGCCGGGTCGTCCCAGGTCATCACGGTAAAGGTGACCAGCCGCCCCTCCAGCGTGCCCGCGGCGGCCGGAGTGGCCAGCAGCGCCAGCGCCAACGCCCGGATCATGCGAATTTCAGCGCCACGATCCCGGCCAGGATCAGCAGGACGCCCGCCACCCGCATCGCGTTGACCGGCTCGTGAAACAGGAAGACTGCGGCAACGGCGGTGCCGATCGCCCCGATGCCCACCCAGACCGCATAGGCGGTGCCCACCGGCAGGCTTTTCATCGCAACCGACAGCAGCCAGAACGACCCAAGCGCCAGCACGATGGTCACGACCGAAGGCCAGAGCCGGGTGAAGCCCTCGGAATACTTCAGCCCCAAAGCCCAGCCCGTCTCCATCAGCCCGGCGATGGCGACGATGATCCAGGGGTTCACGCGGCCAGCCCCTTGGACCCCATCGACAGGAACTTTTCCCGCCGGTCGCGCACCAGCGCCTCGGGCTTCTTGCCCGACAGTTCCTTCAGCATTGCCTCGACGGCCTTGCCCACGGCCTCGACCGTCTCTGCCCGGCCGCGCTGCGCGCCGCCCACGGGTTCCTTCACGATCCGGTCGATCAGGCCCAGCTTCTGCAGGTCCTGCGCCGTCAGCTTCAAGGCCTCGGCGGCCTCGCGCATCTTCTCGGCATCCTTCCACAGGATGCTGGCGCAGCCTTCGGGGCTGATGACGGAATAGATCGAATGCTCCAGCATCGCGATGCGGTTCGCCGTGGCAAAGGCCACCGCCCCGCCGCTGCCGCCCTCGCCGATCACCACGCAGACCAGGGGCACGCCGATGGCCAGGCATTTCTCGGTCGACCGCGCAATGGCCTCGGCCTGGCCGCGCTCTTCGGCGCCCTTGCCGGGATAGGCGCCGGGGGTGTCGACCAGGGTGATCACCGGCAGCCGGAACCGGTCAGCCAGGTCCATCAGCCGGATCGCCTTGCGGTAACCCTCGGGCCGGGCCATGCCGAAGTTGCGCTCGATCCGGGTCTTGGTGTCGTGGCCCTTTTCGTGGCCAATCACCACCACCGGCCGGTCGTTGAACCGCGCCAGTCCGCCCATCACCGCATGGTCGTCGGCAAAGGCGCGGTCGCCGGCCAGCGGCGTGTACTCTGTGAACAGGCCCTCGATGTAGTCGCGGCAATGCGGCCGGTCGGGGTGCCGCGCCACCTGGCATTTCTGCCAGGCCGACAGGCTCTTGTAGAGATCGCGCAGCGCGGTTTCCGCCTTGCGGTCCAGCGCCTCGGCCTCGCGTGAGACGTCCATCCCCTCGGAGGTGCGCGCCAGGGCCCGCAGTTCCTCGGCCTTGCCCTCGATCTCGGCAAGGGGTTTCTCGAACTCCAGATAGATCATGGCGCACCTCTCCCGGTCGCGACCTATATGGCCGGAGGGGGGGCAAAGTGCAACTCGGCAAGATTTGCAGGGCGCCAGATTGCCGCCTGACGGCGAAGTCTTTCCTCTCGTCGTCGGCCTTCGCCTCCTCCTCGGCGTTGGGGGCGCTTCGCCCCCCAAACCCCCAGAGAGTATTTCCAAAAGAGCAAGCCTGCGGAAACGCCTTCCCCCTGCAATTGCTCTTTTCCAAATACTCCGGGGAGTTCGAGGGGCTGGCCCCTCGTCAGCCGACATCCACCACCCCGCGCAAACGCCAGGGGAAAACGAAAAAGACTTGCGGCGGCAGCCGCGCAATTGCTTCACCGCCCTCAACGCAACAGCCCGCGGCGGTCGGCCACGGGCTGCGCGTCCTCCCGATTTGCCGCGAGGGGTCTCCTCTCCCCTGGATCGCGGCGCGGGTACCTTTGCGGATCGCCCGAAACCGGGCTTTCGTTGCGGAAAGTCTGCTCAAAGCCGCGACAGGCTGTCAACGATTCCTCAGGTGCCGGCGATGATCTCGGCCTGGCGCACGATCACCTCGGCCTGCCGCATGGATGCAATGTCCACCAGCCGCCCCTTGTAGACCGCCGCGCCCTGGCCTGCGGCCTTCGCCGCTTCCATCGCGGCCAGGATCTCGCGCGCCTCGGTCACGGCCGCGTCCGAAGGAGTGAACACCTCGTTCGCCAGTGCCACCTGCTTGGGGTGGATCGCCCATTTCCCCACCATCCCCAGCGTCGCCGACCGCCGCGCCTGGGCGCGAAAGCCCTCTTCGTCCGAGAAATCCCCGAACGGCCCGTCCACCGGCAGCACCCCATGCGTCCGGCAGGCCGCCACGATGGCGGCCTGTGCCCAGTGCCAGGGATCGGACCAGTACTTCTGCCCCTCGCGGTGCATGTAGTAGTTTTCCTGCGTGCCGCCGATCCCGGTCGTCTGCATTCCCATCGAGGCCGCGAAATCCGCCGCGCCCAGGCTCATCGCCTGCAACCGCGGCGACGAGGCCGCAATCTCCTCGACATGGGCGATGCCGGCCGCCGTCTCGATGATGACCTCAAGGCTGATCGGCCGGGTCCGGCCCTTGGCGCGTTCGATGGCCGTCACCAGCGCATCGACCGCATAGACATCGGCCGCGCAACCGACCTTGGGGATCATGATCTGGTCTATCCGCGGACCCGCCTGTTCCAGCACCTGCACCACGTCCTGGTACCAGAAGGGCGTGTCCAGCCCGTTGATCCGCACCGACAGGGTCTTTTTCCCCCAGTCGATGTCGTTGATCGCCTGGATGATGTTCGCCCGCGCCTGCGGCTTGTCATCCGGCGCCACCGAATCCTCGAGATCGAGGTTGATCACGTCGGCCGCCGATGCCGCCATCTTCTCGAACAGCGCCGGCCGCGAGCCGGGGCCGAACAGCTGGCAGCGGTTTGGGCGGGCGGCGGGGCTGGGCTGGATGCGAAAGCTCATTCTTTCCTCGGGCAAGGATATTTCACGACTCTGGCTCCACGGGTTAGATTATTGCGCGCCGCAGCGCAACATCCCTTTCGCAGGCGCAGCATGGGGCCCCGCTTTTCCCGGTCGCCCGCGCCTGCTACTGCTGGCCCATGCTGACCGCCACGCCCGAGACCTTTCGCCTGCGCAACCCCTTCACCATCAGCCGCGGCTCAAAGACCGAGGCGCGGGTGGTGACCTGCCGCGTCTCGCGCGGCAGCGCCAGCGGCTGGGGCGAGGGGCTGCCCTATCCCCGCTACGGCCAGACGGTCGAGGACGCCGTCGCCACCATCTCTGCCCTGCCCGAAGGCATCACCCGCGCCGCCCTGCAAGACGCCCTGCTCCCCGGTGCCGCGCGCAATGCCGTCGACTGCGCGCTGTGGGACCTTGAGGCCAAGGCCAGCGGCACGCCGGTCTGGCGCCTGGCAGGGCTGAGCGAACCGCAGCCGGTGGAGATCGCCTTCACGATCTCGCTGGATACGCCCGAGAAGATGCGCGCGGCGGCGGCGGCGAACCGGCACCGCGCGGTGCTGAAGGTCAAGCTGGGCACCCCCGCCGACATGCCGCGGATCGAAGCCGTGCGCCAGGGTGCCCCGGACGTGCGGCTGATCGTCGATGCGAACGAAGGCTGGACGCCGCAGGTCTACACCGACCTTGCCCCCCATCTGATCCGCCTGGGGGTCGAGATGGTGGAACAGCCGCTGCCACAGGGCGCCGACGAGATGCTGTCCGAAATCGCCCGCCCGCTGCCGGTCTGTGCCGACGAAAGCGCCCATGATGCGGCCAGCCTGGCCGGCCTGCTGGGCCGCTATGACGTGGTGAACCTGAAGCTGGACAAGACCGGCGGCCTGACCGAGGCGCTGCGCGCCCGCGACGAGGCCCGCCGTCTGGGACTGCGGGTGATGGTCGGCTGCATGATCTCGACCAGCCTGTCGATGGCGCCCGCGATCCTTGTCGCGCAGGGCGCCGACTGGTCCGACCTTGACGGCCCCGCCGACATGGCCGAAGACCGCGCCCACCCGGTCCGCTATGACGACCGTTCCATCCACCCGGCCAGCCCGCAGCTTTGGGGATAAGCATGACCCGCACCGTCTATGTGAACGGCGACTACCTGCCCGAGACCGAGGCCAAGGTGTCGATCTTCGACCGCGGCTTCCTGATGGCCGACGGGGTCTATGAGGTGACGTCCGTGCTGGGCGGCAAGCTGATCGACTTTGCCGGCCACGCGAAACGCCTGCAGCGCAGCCTGGACGAGCTGGAGATGAAGAACCCGCTGACCGAGGCCGAATGGCTGGAGGTGCATCGCCAACTGGTCGCCCGCAACGGCATCGACGAGGGGATGATCTACCTGCAGGTCACCCGCGGCAATCCGGGCGACCGCGACTTTGCCTATCCCTCGCCCGAGGTGCCGCCGACCGTGGTCCTGTTCACGCAATCCAAACCCGGGATGGCCGACAATCCGGCCGCCCGCACCGGGTTCAAGGTGATCTCGATCCCCGACATCCGCTGGGGCCGGCGCGACATCAAGACGGTGCAGCTGCTGTACCCCAGCATGGGCAAGATGATGGCCAAGAAGGCCGGCGTGGACGACGCCTGGTTCACCGAGGATGGCCTTGTGACCGAGGGCACCTCGAACAACGCCTATATCGTCAAGGGCAACCGGATCATCACCCGCGCACTGTCGAACGACATCCTGCACGGCATCACCCGGGCCGCCGTCCTGCGCTTTGCCCGCGAAGCGCAGATGGAGGTCGAGGAGCGCAGCTTTTCCATCGACGAGGCAAAGCAGGCCGACGAGGCCTTCATCACCAGCGCCAGCGCCTTCGTGATGCCGGTGGTGCAGATCGACGGCGCACCGGTGGGCACCGGCAAGCCCGGCAAGATCGCCGCCCGCCTGCGCGACATCTACATCGACGAGATGCGGAAGGCCGCCGTCTGAGGTGAGCCGCGCGCCCTTCACTCTGGCCGGCTTTTGGCGCGGCGCCCGGGTGGGCGCAGCGCTTGGGGCGGCGATCTTCATCTATGGGCTGGCCTTCGGGCTGGTGGCGGCGCAGGCCGGCATGTCCTGGGGCTGGGCACTGGCGATGAGCGTGACGGTGTTCTCGGGCTCGGCCCAGCTGGCGGCGCTGTCGGTGATCCAGGCGGGGCAGGCGACGCTCTTGACGCTGTTTGCCACCGTGCTGGTGATGAACGCCCGCTACCTGCTGTTCGGAGCCACGATCCAGCCCTGGCTGTCGCAGGCGGGGCCGCTGCGGGCCTATGGCAGCCTGTTCCCGATCGGTGACGCGAACTGGATCGCCACCATGCGGGCGGCCGAGCAGGGCGAGGAAGACCGCGCCTACCTGATGGGAACCGGCGTGCCCCTGGTGGGCGCCTGGCTGGGCGGGACCCTGATCGGAGTGATCTTTGGCCGGGTGCTGCCCGACCCGCATGCCTTTGGCGCCGACCTGATGCTGCCGGCCTTTGCGGCGGCGATGATGGCGGCCATGGTGCGGGTGCGCGGCCATCTGGTGCCGGTGGCGGTGGGAGCGGCGGCGGCGCTGGCGGTCACGCCGCTGGCCGGCAACGGCTGGGGCATCGTGGCGGCGGGCCTGTGCGGCGCGGCGGTGGCGGCGCTGACGGCCCGGCCGGGGGTGCTGCGATGACGCCCTCGCTGCCCGCGATGCTGGCGGTGATGACCGCCGCCGCGCTGTTCTGCCGCTTTGCGGGGTTCCTGGCGATGCGGTTCCTGCCGCCCTCGGCCCGGCTGGATGCCGCGCTGAAGGCGACGCCGCTGGCGGTAATGGCCGGGATCACGGCGCAGGCCCTGGTCGCCGGGGGCCTGGTCGAAGCGCTGGCGCTGTCGGCGGCGATGGTGCTGTCGGTCACCACCCGCAACGACGTGGGGGCGGCTGTCGCCGGCGTGGGCGTGGCCGCGCTGTTGCGCGCCCTGGGACTGTAGGCCGCGCCTCAGGCCAGGCGGGTCGCGGCGGAGAAATCGGCCAGGTCCACGTCCGCCGGGTTCACGCCGACCAGCCGCAGATATTCCTGCCCGCCGCGCAGGATCACCGCATCACCGCCCGAGGCGCTGACCGAGAAGCTGCCCGCCGGCGGCGGTGTCGTGCTGTCGGCCACGTCGTACTGCACGATGTAGGAATCCTGCCCCGCGACATAGTCGGTGACAAAGGCCGCGCCGTCGCCGATGGCATCCAGCACGATGATCTCGTCGGTGCCCGCGCCCCCGGTCAGCGTGTCGCCCTCCGAAGCATAGATCTGGTCGTTGCCGTCGCCGCCGGTCAGCAGGTCGGCGCCCAGGCCGCCGCTCATCGTGTCGTCACCCGCACCGCCGGCCAGGGAGTCGTTGCCGTCACCGCCCTGCAGGATGTCGGCGCCGTTGTCGCCCTCCATCAGGTCGTTGCCCTCCTGGCCGTTCAGCCGGTCATCGCCGTCCAGACCGAACAGGCTGTCGTTGCCCGTGCCGCCCAGAAGCGAATCGATGCCGCTGCCGCCGGCCAGGCCATCGTCGCCGTCGCCACCGTACAGGAACCCGGTGCCCGCGCCGCCGTCCATCCGGTCGTTGCCCGCGCCGCCCAGCAGGCGGTCGGTCCCGTCACCGCCGGCCATGAAATCGTCGCCGTCCTCACCCAGCAGGGTATCGTCGCCGTCGCCACCGACCAGGCCATCGTCGCCGCCGCCGCCGCGCAACAGATCGGCGCCAGCATCGCCCTGCAACTGGTCGTTGCCTTCGCCGCCATAGACGAAGTCGGCCCCGTCATTGCCGCTGAGAAGGTCATTGCCGGCATCACCTGCCACGGTGTCGTCGCCCGCATCACCGGCAAGAACGTCATCGCCGGAATAGCCGCGCAGGTCGTCGAAGCCGTCGCCGCCATCCAGCGAGTCGCTGCCCGCGCCGCCGACCATCCGGTCGTCGCCGGCTTCGCCGAACAGGCTGTCGTCGTCCTGGCCGCCGAACAGCAGGTCGCCGCCCCCGCCGCCGCGCAGGGTATCGGCGGAGTTGCCGCCCTCCAGCGTCTCGTCGGCGTCGGTGCCCTGCAGGTCAAGCGGGTCGTCCCGGCCACCAGAGCCGCCCCCGCCGTTGTCGTCGTCATCGTTCGACAGGCCGTCGATCAGGAAGCCCACCAGCAGCAGCGGCAGGACAAGCAGAAGTTCCATCGCAACACCCCCAAACACCCGCCGCGAGTCGCACCGGCGTTCACGTTTTCTTAACCGATTGAAGGTAAAGGGCGACACAGCGTCAAGCTGCGGGACGGGAATTTTCCTTTCTTCGCCAAATGCTTGACACAATTTGCTGATAGCTGGAAGGATTGTTTCCAGCCTAACGCCAATTCTGCGCCAGGGCCGTGGCGACGCTTTCTGCCTGGGATTGATCGGCACGGCCGGTCAGTCGCGGGGGCCGACGTTTTCCCGCAAGGACACCGCAAAGGCCGCCTTCTGGTCGGCACTGGCCTCGGTCTGGTGCTGCGCCACCCAGGTCGCATAGGGCATGCCGTAGACGATCTCGCGCGCCGCGTCCTTGGTCAGGTCGATGCCGCGCTCGGCCGCGGCCTCCTGGTACCAGCGCGACAGGCAGTTGCGACAGAAGCCGCCCAGGTTCATCAGGTCGATGTTCTGCACATCCGGGCGCTTGACCATCAGGTGATGGACCAGCGCGCGAAAGGCGGCGGCCTCGATCTCGGTGCGGGTGCGGTCATCCATCGGTCAGTTCCCCCAGAACCTGTTGCAGGATCGGCGCCAGCCGGTCGGCCCAGGCGGCCTGCCCCTCGGCCGTGGCGATCAGGTCGTTGCGCAGCTCGACCAGGGTGTTGTGGCGCCCCGTGCGCAGGGCGTGGCGGTCGATCGCGTCGCCCGGAAGATGCCCGGAATAGGGCTCGTTGTCACCGATGCAAAGGTCGGGCTCGGCGCACAGGCGGGCGATCAGCGGCAGCGACAGCCGGCTGTCCAGGTGCGAATGCAGCACGCCCACATGCCAGGGCCGCGGCGCCCGCCCTTTCAGGCAGGGGGTAAAGCTGTGGATCGCCAGGATCACCGTATCGGGCCGCCGGTCGGCCAGGCAGGCATAGGCGGCATGGTAGGGGCGATAAAGGCGGGTCAGGCGTTCGTCGATCTCGGCCACGGTCAGGTGGCGGTTGGCGGGGATGATGGTGCCGTCATAAAGCCGCATCACCAGGGTCGGGTCGTCCTCGCCACGGTTGGGGTCGATCACCAGGCGGCTGAAGTCGGACAGGATCGCCGGGCTGTCCAGCCGTTCGGCCAGCGCGCGCGCCAGGCCCGCGGCGCCCACGTCCCAGGCGATGTGGCGCGCCATGTCGGCCCCGGCGATGCCCAGATCGCCGCCGTTCACCCAGTCGGGCACCCGGTTCGATGCATGGTCGCATGTCACCAGCCAGCGGCCCGGCCGGTCCTCACCCTCAACCACGAACGCCACGCCGCACCCCGTCTCGCCTTGCCCGCAAACGAGGTAGTGGATCGCTTTCCCTGCGTAAAGACCCGGCACCGGCAGCGAAACCGCGTGATCCGCGCAAGCCGGGCGTTGCGGGCCGCACAGGATTGCGCCATAAGGCACGCGGCCCACCACGAAACCGAACAATCAGCAGGAGGATGGCAGATGCGCCGTCACCGCAATGTGAAGATCGTGGCCACGCTCGGGCCGGCTTCCAGCGACTACAAGATGATCCGCGCCCTGTTCGAGGCAGGCGCCGACGTGTTCCGCCTGAACATGAGCCATGGCACGCATGACGACATCCGCGCGCGCCATGTGCATATCCGGCAGGTTGAAAAGGACCTGGGCCGCCCCATCGGCATCCTGGCCGACCTGCAGGGGCCCAAGCTGCGGGTGGGCACCTTTGCCGCCGGCGCGCATGACCTTGAGGACGGCAACAAGTTCCGCCTGGACCTGGACCCGACGCCCGGCGATTCCCGGCGTGTCCAGCTGCCCCACCCCGAGATCTTTGCCGCCCTGGAACCTGGCAGCAGCCTGCTGGTGAACGACGGCAAGATCCGCCTGAAGGTCGAGACCTGCGGCCCCGATTTCGCCGATTGCACCGTGACGGTGGGCGGCACGATTTCCAACCGCAAGGGCGTGAACGTGCCCGACGTGGTGCTGCCGGTGGCCGCGCTGTCGGAAAAGGACCGCAAGGACCTGGAATTCGCCTGCGAACTGGGGGTGGACTGGCTGGCGCTGTCCTTCGTGCAGCGCCCCGAAGACGTGCTCGAGGCGCGCGAGCTGGCCAAGGGCCGCGCCGCGATCCTGTCGAAGATCGAAAAGCCGGCCGCCGTGAAGGCCTATGACGCGATCCTCAAGGTCAGCGACGGGATCATGGTCGCCCGCGGCGACCTGGGGGTGGAACTGCCGGTGCATTCGGTGCCGCCGATCCAGAAGCGCCTGGTGCGCGGCGCCCGCGCCGCGGCCAAGCCGGTGATCGTGGCGACCCAGATGCTGGAATCGATGATCGAGAACCCGATGCCCACCCGGGCCGAGGTGTCGGACGTGGCGACCGCGATCTACGAAGGCGCCGACGCCGTGATGCTGTCGGCCGAAAGCGCCGCCGGCAAGTTCCCGATCGAAGCGGTGACCACGATGGACAACGTGGCCAAGTCGGTCGAAAAGGACCCGACCTATCGCAGCGTGATCGAGGCCAGCCGCGTGGTAAAGCGCGAAACCGTGGCCGACGGCATCGTCGCCGCCGCGCGCGAGATCGCCGAGGCCACCGACATCAAGGCGATCACCTGTTTTTCCCAGTCGGGCAC